>NZ_JBEZEV010000050.1:0-42420 GCF_040649055.1 Micromonospora sp. NPDC049060 | reverse complement strand
CTGCTGCTGGTGGAGGACCGCGCCGAGGTGGAGCAGCGGCTCGCCGCGCTGGTGTCTCCAGACCCTGATGGAGTGTCCCTTCATTGAACTTCGACGACCTGTTCTCCAACTTCGGGACATACACGACGACCGGCCTGACGCAGGGTGCGATCTACGCCCTGGTCGCGCTCGGCTACACGCTGGTCTACGGCGTGTTGAGACTCATCAACTTCGCCCACTCCGAGGTCTTCATCGCCGGCGCGTTCGCGGCGATCTGGACCTGGAACGGCTTCGGGCTCGACCAGAACTCGCAGGTCAGCGGCATCGGGTCGATCATGTTCTACCTGCTGGTGGCGATGATCGTCGCGGCGATCGCCTCCGCCGGCACGGCCACCGTGATCGAGCGGGTGGCGTACCGGCCGCTGCGTAAGCGCAACGCGCCGCCGCTGGCCTTCCTGATCACCGCGATCGGCGCGTCGATCGCCATCTCCGAGGCGTTCGGCATCTGGACCCGCCGTCGCCCCGAGGGTGCCCCGATCCTGGTCAGCCAGGATCCGCTCTTCCACGTCTTCGGCGTGCCGATCGACGGGGTGCAGCTGCTCACCCTCGGCGCCGCGCTGGTGATGATGATCGCGCTGGACCTGTTCATCAACCGCAGCCGGGTCGGTCGCGGCATCCGGGCGGTCGCCCAGGACGCCAACACCGCCGCGCTGATGGGCGTGAACAAGGACCGGATCATCCTGATCGTCTTCATCGCCGGCGGCAGCATGGCCGGCGTCGCCGGTCTGCTCTACGACGTACGGATCCAGACCCTCACCTACAGCGTCGGCTTCCTGCTCGGCCTGAAGGCATTCACCGCCGCGGTGCTCGGCGGCATCGGCAACCTGCGCGGCGCGCTGCTCGGCGGCCTGCTGTTGGGCTTGATCGAGAACTACGCCTCCGGTCTGTTCGGCAGCGAGTGGAAGGACTTCGCCGCGTTCGCGCTGCTGGTGGTGCTGCTGATGTTCCGGCCGACCGGTCTGCTGGGTGAGTCGCTGGGGAGGGCACGGGCATGACGACCGTTCTGGAGAAGGTGCGCTCCGGCCGCGAGGCGGCCGGGGAACGGTGGCGCGGGGCGCCCCGCTGGGTGCGCTGGGCGCTGCTGGCCGCGGTGATCGTGTTCTTCTACGCGCTGCCGAACAAGGAGTTCTACCAGTACCTCGGGCCGATCCCGACCCCCGGTGCGAACTTCACCCAGGTGATGTTCACCGTCTCGATCTACGTGCTGCTGGCCGTCGGTCTGAACATCGTGGTCGGCTTCGCCGGCCTGCTCGACCTCGGCTACTTCGGCTTCTTCGCCGTGGGCGCGTACACCGTGGCGGTGCTGACGTCACCGAGCAGCAACCTCAAGACGCTCTGGCCGTGGCTGCTGGCGGTGCCGGTGGCGATCGCCCTGACGATGGTCTCCGGCGTGATGCTCGGTACGCCGACCCTGCGGCTGCGCGGCGACTACCTGGCGCTGGTGACGCTCGGCTTCGCCGAGATGATCCGCATCGGCGCGGTCAGCTCGGAGTTCCTCCGGGGGCAGCGGGGCTTCAACCAGATCCCGCACCCGCCGGGCGAGTTCGCCGACGGCAAGCCGGTCTTCGGCGTGCTCGACGCACGGCCGTACTACTGGCTGGTACTCACGCTGATCATCCTGGTGGTCATCGGGGTGCGGAACCTGACCCACAGCCGGGTCGGGCGCGCCTGGATCTCCATCCGGGAGGACGAGGACGCGGCGCAGCTGATGGGCGTGCCGACGTTCAAGTTCAAGCTGTGGGCGTTCGCCGCGGGTGCCGCGATCGCGGGCCTCGCCGGCGCGCTCTTCGCGGGCAAGCAGAACTTCGTCAACTCGCAGAACTTCGAGCTGCTGAACTCGATCATCATCCTGGCCGCGGTCATCTTCGGCGGCTCGGGCAACATCGTCGGCGCGATCGTCGGCGGTGGACTGGTGGCGTACATGATCGAGCGGTTCCGTGGCATCGAGCTGCTGGGCGTCGAGCTGTACGAGTACCGGTTCCTGTTCTTCGGCCTGGTGCTGGTGGTCATGATGATCTTCCGGCCGGAGGGTCTGATCCCCAACCGACGACGTGCGGCGGAGTTCAAGGATCGTCGCAAGGAGGTGACCGTCGGTGAGTGACACCGAGCAGACGCCGGTCGTTCCGGCGCAGGCCGGCGCGCCGGCCGTGGAGGCGGTGCCCACCCGGGAGCCGCTGCTGGAGGTCGACAAGGTCACGCTGCGCTTCGGCGGCGTGGTCGCCCTGAACGAGGTGGACTTCACCCTCTACAAGGGCGAGATCCTCGGTCTGATCGGCCCGAACGGTGCCGGCAAGACCACCTGCTTCAACGCCATGACCGGCATCTACCAGCCCACCGAGGGGCAGATCCGGTTCCGTGGCCAGAAGGTCAGCGGCAAGAAGCGGCACCAGATCACCAAGATGGGCATGGCGCGGACGTTCCAGAACATCCGCCTCTTCCCGGAGATGACGGCGCTGGAGAACGTCCTGGTGGGCGCGGACGCGCACAACAAGACGAGCGTCATCTCCGCGCTGTTCCGCCTGCCGCGGTACTGGAAGGAGGAGCGCGAGAGCCGGGAGAAGGCCGAGCGCCTGCTGGAGTTCGTCGGCGTCCGCAAGCGGATGCACGAGTTCGCCCGCAACCTCTCCTACGGCGAGCAGCGGCGGCTGGAGATCGCCCGCGCGCTGGCCACCGACCCGGTGCTGCTCTGCCTGGACGAGCCGGCCGCCGGCTTCAACCCGGCGGAGAAGGAGGAACTGCTCCAGCTCATCCGGCAGATCCGGGACACCGGCGTGACCGTGCTGCTCATCGAGCACGACATGCGCCTGGTCATGGGCGTCACCGACCGGATCGTGGTGCTGGAGTTCGGAAAGAAGATCGCCGAGGGGCTGCCCGCCGAGGTGCGGGAGAACCCGAAGGTGATCGCGGCGTACCTGGGGGTGCCGGACGATGCTGCTTGAGATCGACGATGTGAGCCTGCTCTACGGGCGGATCCAGGCGCTGCACGGCATCAGCCTGACGGTGGACGAGGGCGAGATCGTCGCCCTGATCGGCGCCAACGGCGCCGGCAAGTCGACCACGATGAGGGCGATCTCCGGGATCCGGCCGGTCGCCAGCGGCAGCATCCGGTTCGACGGTGAGGACATCACCAAGCTCCGGGCGGACCTGCGGGTCCGGCGAGGGCTGTGCCAGGCACCCGAGGGCCGCGGGATCTTCCCGGGCATGACGGTGCTGGAGAACCTCGACATGGGCGCGTACACCCGGCGCGACCGGGCCGGCATCGCCCAGGATCTCGACCGGGTGCTGGGCCTCTTCCCGCGCCTGGCCGAGCGGCGCAAGCAGCAGGGCGGCACCCTCTCCGGCGGCGAGCAGCAGATGCTGGCCGTCGGGCGGGCGCTGATGAGCCGGCCGAAGCTGCTGCTGCTCGACGAGCCCTCGATGGGTCTGGCGCCGATGCTGATCCAGCAGATCTTCGACATCATCGTCGAGATCAACCAGCAGGGCACCACCGTCCTGCTGGTCGAGCAGAACGCCCAGCAGGCGCTGGCCCGGGCCCACCGGGCGTACGTGCTGGAGACCGGCGTGATCGTCAAGAGCGGCACCGGTGCCGAGCTGCTGCACGACCCGGCGGTCAAAGAGGCCTACCTCGGCGTGGCCTGACCGGCCGTCACCCCTCATCGCAAGGAGTACCCCATGTTCCTCATCAGTGGTGGCCGCCGGGCCGCCCTCGGCGTCACCGGCGCCGCGCTGCTGGCCCTCTCGCTGGCCGGCTGCGGCGAGAAGGAGAACACCGAGCAGCCCGGCGCCGGCCCCAGCGTCACCGCCGCCGCCGACTCGGCGCTGGCCGCGAAGGTGCCCGACGCCATCAAGGCCGACGGCGTGATCAAGGTCGGCACCGACTCGACGTACGCCCCGGCGGAGTTCCTCGACGCCGACGGCAAGACGGTCGTCGGCTTCGACATCGAGCTGTTCAACGCGGTCGCGCAGAAGCTCGGCCTGAAGGCCGAGTACGAGTCGGCGCCGTTCGACGCGATCCTGCCCGGCGTCGGCTCCGGTAAGTACGAGGTCGGCGTCTCCTCGTTCACCATCAACGCCGAGCGGATGAAGACCGTCAACATGGTCAGCTACTTCTCCGCCGGCACCCAGTGGGCGACCAAGTCGGGCAACCCGGCCAAGGTCGACCCCGAGAACGCCTGCGGCAAGAAGATCGCCGTGCAGGTCGGCACGGTGCAGCTCGACGACATCACCGCCCGGTCGAAGAAGTGCACCGACGCCGGCAAGCCGGCGATCACCATCGACCAGTACCAGGCGCAGAGCGACGCCACCGCCGCCGTGGTCAGCGGCAAGGACGACGCCATGCTGGCCGACTCCCCGGTCGGCGCGTACGCGGTGAAGCAGAGCAGCGGCCAGCTGGAGCTGCTCGGCGACATCTACGAGTCGGCCCCGTACGGCTACGCGGTCAAGAAGGACCAGGCCGCGTTCGCCGAGGTGCTCAAGGAGGCCGTCGCGGCGGTCATCGCCGACGGCTCGTACGAGGGCGCGCTGAAGAAGTGGGGCGTCGAGGGTGGCGCCATCACGACCCCGGCGCTGAACCCGACCAGCTGACCATGTCGGTCGGAACAGACACACCCGAACGGGCACGGCCGGAACCCATCCGAGCCGTGCCCGTGCGGCATCCCGGGCGGTGGGTCGCCGTCGCCGTGATCGGGGTGCTGGTGGCCATGTTCGTGCACCTGCTGGTGACGAACGAGGCGTTCAACTGGTCGTTCATGGTCGACGAGATGTTCCGCCCGCCGATCATGGCGGGGGTACGCGGCAGCCTCGCACTGCTGCTGACCGCCATGCTGATCGGCATCGTGCTTGGCGTCGTCATCGCCATCATGCGGCTGTCGGAGAACCCGATCCTGCGTGGCGTCGCCTGGGCGTACACCTGGTTCTTCCGGGCGGTGCCCCGGCTGGTGCTGGCGATCCTCTTCGGCAACCTGGGCATCCTCTGGGCGCGCATCGAGTTCGGGCTGCCCTTCGACCGGCAGATCGGCGCCCTGTTCGGGGTCGACGACTTCGAGGCGCGGCTGTTCGGCTTCTCCGCCGTGGAGATCCTGACCGGGTTCGTCGCCGGCATGCTGGCGCTGGGCCTGTCGGAGGCCGCCTACATGGCGGAGATCGTCCGGGCGGGCATCCAGTCGGTCGACGAGGGGCAGACCGAGGCGGCCCAGGCGCTGGGCATGCGGCGCGGGCAGATCCTGCGCCGCATCGTGCTGCCGCAGGCCATGCGGGTGATCGTCCCGCCGACCGGCAACGAGACCATCGCCATGCTCAAGGACACCTCGCTGGTGGCCTTCGTGCCGGTCTCCACGGAGCTGTTCTTCCAGCTCAGAGCTGTGAGTAGCCGGACCTACCAGGTCGTCCCAATGCTGGTCGCGGCGACCATCTGGTACCTGCTGCTGAGCAGCGTGCTGCTGGTCGGGCAGTACTACCTGGAGCGGAACTTCTCCAAGGGCGTCGGGCGCGGCGCGCGGGCGAAGACCAAGCTGCGGGGGATCGCGGCCGAGAGCGGCGGCACGACCGGGAAGGCGGACGGCACATGACCGAGCTGACGGTGCCGACACCGGCTGACGGGGCGGCGGTGGAGTCCGCGCCGATGGTCCGGGCCGAGCAGGTGCACAAGTCGTTCGGGGCGATCGAGGTGCTCAAGGGCATCGACCTGGAGGTCCGCAGCGGCGAGGTGTGCTGCCTGCTGGGTCCCTCCGGCTCCGGCAAGTCGACGTTCCTGCGCTGCATCAACCACCTGGAGAAGATCAACGCCGGCCGCATCTGGGTGGACGGCGACCTGATCGGCTACCGCGAGCGCGGCGGCAAGCTGCACGAGATGCGGGAGAAGGACGTCGCCGCCCAGCGCCGCGCGATCGGCATGGTGTTCCAGCGGTTCAACCTCTTCCCGCACATGACGGCGCTGGAGAACGTCGCCGAGGCGCCGGTGCTGCTGGGCCGCGAGAAGAAGGCCGCCGCCCGCGAGCGGGCCGCCGCGCTGCTGGAGCGGGTGGGGCTGGGCGACAAGCTCGGCAACTACCCGGGCCAGCTCTCCGGCGGGCAGCAGCAGCGGGTGGCGATCGCCCGGGCGCTGGCGATGCAGCCGAAGCTGATGCTCTTCGACGAGCCCACCAGCGCGCTCGACCCGGAGCTGGTCGGCGAGGTGCTCGACGTGATGAAGGACCTGGCGCGCGACGGCATGACGATGATCGTGGTCACCCACGAGATCGGCTTCGCCCGTGAGGTCGGCGATTCGCTGGTCTTCATGGACGGCGGCGTCGTGGTCGAGTCCGGCGTGCCCCGCGAGGTGATCGCCAACCCCCGGCACGACCGGACGAAGGCGTTCCTGGCCAAGGTGCTCTGAGCGGTACGCCGGCGCGGCCCACCCCGGGCCGTGGCGGCGTGCGCCCCCCGCGGCCGCGGGGGCCGCGCCCGGGCGCCGCGCGGGCCCCCCCCCGGCCCCCCCCCGGGCCGTGCCGGCGTCCGCCCCGGGCCGCGCCGGCGTCCGCCCCGGGCCGCGCCGGCGTCCGCCCCGGGCCGCGCCGGCGTCCGTGCCGGTGTCCCGGAGTGTCGGAGCGGGCGGCTAGAGTCGCTGCCGTGACAGCTACGACGCCGCGCCTGCTCCTCGTCGACGGACATTCCATGGCATACCGGGCGTTCTTCGCCCTGCCCGTGGAAAACTTCTCCACCACGACGGGGCAGCCGACCAACGCCGTCTACGGCTTCACGTCCATGCTGATCAACGTGCTGCGCGACGAGCAGCCCACGCACATCGTGGTCGCCTTCGACGTCTCCCGCCGCTCCTTCCGCACCGAGAAGTACGCGGAATACAAGGCCGGCCGCAGCGAGACCCCGACCGACTTCAAGGGCCAGGTCAGCCTGGTCAAGGAGGTCCTGGCGGCGCTGCGCATCCCGGTGGTGGAGAAGGAGGGCTACGAGGCCGACGACATCATCGCCACCCTCGCCTGCCAGGCCCGCGACCAGGGCATGTCGGTGCTGATCAGCACCGGTGACCGGGACGCCTTCCAGCTCGTCGGTGAGAACGTCACCGTGCTCTACCCGCGCAAGGGCGTCTCGGACCTGGCCCGGATGGACCCGGCGGCGATCGAGGCGAAGTACGGCGTCGCCCCGGAGCGCTACCGCGACCTGGCCGCCCTGGTCGGCGAGACCAGCGACAACCTGCCCGGCGTCCCGGGCGTCGGCCCGAAGACCGCCGCAAAGTGGATCAACCTGTACGGCGGGGTCGACGGGGTCATCGCGCGGGCCGACGAGATCAAGGGCAAGGCCGGCGACAGTCTGCGCGAGCGGCTCGCCGACGTGATCCGCAACTACGAGATCAACTGCCTCGTGTCCGACCTGGAGCTGCCGCTGCGCCCCGAGGACACGCGCTGGGAGGGGTGGGACCGCGAGGCCGTCCACCAGGTCTTCGACACGCTCGAGTTCCGCATCCTGCGCGACCGGCTCTACCAGTACCTGGAGGCGGTGGAGCCGGAGGCCGAGTCCGGGTTCGACCTGACCGGCGAGGTGCTCACCGAGCCCGGGGCGCTCGCCGGGTGGCTGGAGACGCACGCGCCGGCCGACACCCCGGTGGGCGTGGCGGCGAAGCTCGACACGGGCCCCAACCGCCGGCACACCGCCTCGGTGACCGGGCTGGCGCTGGCCACCGCCGGCGGTGCGGCGGCCTGGTGCGATCCCGCCACCCTGGAGCCGACCGACGAGGCGGCCCTGGCGGCCTGGCTGGCAGATGCCGGGCGGCCCAAGGTGCTGCACGACAGCAAGCCGGCGGTGCTGGCGTTCGCCGCGCACGGCTGGCGCCTGGAGGGCATCCTCCGCGACACCCAGATCGCCGCCTACCTGGCCCGCCCCGACCAGCGCTCCTACGACCTGACGGACCTGGCCCTGCGCTACCTGCACCGCGAGCTGCGGGTCGACGCCCCGGAGACCGGCCAGCTCACGCTGGAGGGGCTCGGCAACGACGGCGAGGCGGAGCAGAACCTCATGCTCCAGGCCCGCGCCACCCTCGACCTGGCCGACGCGATCGACGCCGAGCTGTCCCGCGACGGCGAGCAGTCGGCGCGGCTGATGGCCGGGGTGGAGCTGCCGCTGATGCGGGTGCTCGCCGGCATGGAACGCACCGGCATCGCCGCCGACACGCACTACCTCTCGGAGCTGGAGGCGCACTTCGCCGCCGAGGTGAAGGCCGCCGCCCAGGGGGCCTACGAGTCGGTCGGCCGGGAGTTCAACCTCGGCTCGCCGAAGCAGTTGCAGGAGATCCTCTTCGGCGAGCTGGGCCTGCCCAAGACCAAGAAGATCAAGACCGGCTACACCACGGACGCCGACGCCCTCCAGTGGCTGCACGCGCAGAACCCGCACCCGGTGCTGGCCCACCTGCTGCGCCACCGGGACGTGGCGAAGCTCAAGACGACCGTCGACGGGCTGCTCAAGTCGGTCTCCGACGACGGCCGCATCCACACCACGTTCAACCAGACGGTGGCGGCCACGGGGCGGCTCTCCTCGACCGAGCCCAACCTGCAGAACATCCCGATCCGCACCGAGGAGGGGCGCCGGATCCGGCGCGCCTTCGTGGTGGGGGAGGGCTACGACTGCCTGCTGACCGCCGACTACAGCCAGATCGAGATGCGGATCATGGCGCACCTGTCGTCGGACGAGGCGCTCATCGAGGCGTTCAACTCCGGTGCCGACTTCCACGCCGCCACCGCCTCGTCGGTCTTCGGGGTGCCGGTCGGCGAGGTCACCGCCGACCAGCGGCGCAAGATCAAGGCGATGAACTACGGCCTGGCGTACGGGCTGAGCGCGTTCGGCCTCTCCCAGCAGCTCGGGATCACCGCCGAGGAGGCGCGCGGGCTGATGGAGAACTACTTCGCCGGTTTCGGGGGCGTGCGTGACTACCTCCAGGAGGTCGTCGCCCGCGCCCGGCACGACGGCTACACCTCCACCATCCTGGGCCGCCGCCGCTACCTGCCCGACCTGGTGAGCGACAACCGGCAGCGCCGGGAGATGGCGGAGCGGATGGCGCTCAACGCCCCCATCCAGGGCTCGGCGGCCGACATCATCAAGGTCGCCATGCTGCACGTCGACACGGCGCTGCGCGAGGCGGGGCTGCGCTCGCGGATGCTGCTCCAGGTGCACGACGAGTTGGTCTTCGAGGTCGCCCCCGGCGAACGGGAGACCCTGGAGGCGCTGGTGCGGCGGGAGATGGGCGGGGCGCACCCGCTGTCGGTGCCGCTGGAGGTCTCCGTCGGCGAGGGCCGGGACTGGAACAGCGCCGACCACTGACGGGCGCCGTCCCGCGTCGTCGTCAGGCGTCTGGGACGGTCGTGCCCGCCGCGCGCAGGGCCGCCGCCAGCCGGTCGCGTACCGCCGTCTGTGCGGAGATGCGGGCGTCGAGCACCGCGAGGCGGTCCAGTCCGACCCGGACGCCGGCCGGCGCGGGCGGGGCGGCGGCCACGTCCCCGTCCAGGCAGGGCAGGAACGTCCGCACGTCGTACAGCGTCAGGCCGGCGGCCAGCAGGTGACGGATGTTGCGCACGCGGCCCACCGACCGCTCGTCGTAGATCCGGTAGCCGTTGTGGGCCCGCCGGGAGTCGAGCAGTCCGTGCCGCTCGTAGTGCCGCAGCGCGCGCGGGGTGGCGCCGGTGGCCTCCGCCAGCTCGCCGATCAGCATGGTCCGCACCTCCGGGCACCGTTCTACCAGTGCGGCGGGCGACGCCGTCACGCGATCACGGCGCCACCGTCGACCGGCAGCACGACGCCGGTGACGAAGCCGGCCGCCGGGTCGGCGAGGCACCGGATCGCCCACGCCACCTCCTCGGGACGCCCGACGCGTCCCAGCGGCGTCCGCGCCACCTGCCACCGGCGGACGTCGGCCTGCTGCTGCGGCGTCAGCCCCTGGTGCGCGCCGATCGGGGTGTCGACGGCGCCGGGTGCCACCGCCACCACCCTGATCCCCGACGGCGCGAGCTCCACCGCCCAGCTGCGGGTCAGCGAATCCAGGGCGGACTTCCCGGCCGCGTACAGCGAGCTGCCCGGCCAGGCCCGCGCCCCGACCGACGTGGTGACGTTGACGACGACGCCCCGACTGTCGGTCAGCGCCGGCACCGCCGCCCGGGTGAGCAGGATCGGCGCCACCAGGTTCGTCGCCAGGTGGCGCGCGACGGTGTCGGGGGCGAGCGAACCGAGCGGACCGCCGCCGGCGACGCCCGCGTTGTTGACCAGCACGTCGAGGCGGCCGTGCCGCTGCGTGGCGGTGCCGACGATCAGCTCCGCGGCGCCGGGGGCGGTGACGTCGGCGACCAGCGGTTCGATGCCGGGGTGACCGGCGGCGGTCTCCGCCAGGGGCGCGGGCCGTCGGCCCACCGCGACGACGCGCGCCCCCTGGGCGCTGAACCCACGGGCGGTGGCCCGTCCGATCCCGGTGCCCGCACCGGTGACGACGACGATCCTGCGTGGCGCTCGACTCATGGTGCGGATCGTCGGACCCTGCCGTCAGTGGCAGGGTCAAGCGGCCGGGCTCAGCGCTTCAGGGGGTCGTGGCCCCAGTTCATCAGGGACCAGCGCCACTTCGTGTCGCGGACGTCGCCGGAGGGGCGCTGCGCCATGTGCCGGCGGACGTAGCCGACGACCTTGCGCATGTGCCGGTAGTCGCCCTCGGAGAGTTCGGCACGCTTGCGCCGCAGCAGCTCGATGATCCTGCGGCCCGACTCGTGCCCGACCGACTCGCCGCCGCCGGAGCGCCCACCCTTGTGCCAGCCGACCTGCTTCGACTCGTCGGTCTCCAGCCACGTCGACAGCTCGGCCGGCTTCATGTTCACCGCCTCGGTGAACTCCCGGTAGGTGTCCCGGCCCTCGTCAGCCCTGCTCATGGCGCAGCACCTCCGGTCGGTGTGCGACGTCCCGCCCCGAGTCGTCGTTGCGGATCCGGTACTGCGGGTCGTCCGGTGACGCGTTCACGGCGTGCCCGCGTACGTGCGTCCGTTCGGTGATCTTCTCCTTGACCACGCCGTACGCCCGGCCGCTGTGGCTGGCCCAGGAGACGTGGTCACCGCTGTGGAACTCGCTCTGCTCGGCCATGCGACGCGGGTACCCGGCGTCGATGCCCCGAAACGACGACCCGCGGGCTACGGCGTGATGTCGGCGATCGGCAGCTTGATCTCGAATGGTTCGACCAGCTCGATCAGCTCCGCGCTGTCGGCGATCAGTTCGTACTGTCGCTCACCGCCCGGCCCGAGCCGATCGCCCCGCCGGTAGGCGTAGAGGTGGATGGGGTCCTGTTCGATCCGCCAGTAGTAGGGGATGCCGGCGGCGGCGTACTCGCCGGGCTTGGCGAACCGGTCGGTGCGGCGGGTGCCGGGCGAGACGATCTCCACCGCGAGTACCACGTCCTCCGGCCGCAGCAGGGACCGGCCGGACGGCACCTCGGCATGTCGCAGCAACACGTCCGGCTGGCGGCTGGTGTTCGTGTTCAGCGCGACGCCGACCGCCTGGGCGACCCGCAGGTGCCCGGGCGTGTGCTGCAACAGCCAGTGCGCGAGCAGCAGTGAGATGTCCTGGTGGCCCAGGGTGGGGGAGGGTGTCACCTGGATGACTCCGTCGACGAGTTCGACGCGGGGGGCGTCGTCCGGCAGGTCGAGCAGGTCTTCCAGCGTGTAGTCGGCACGCTGCTGCCGGATCGGGTCCGGACACCATGGGCCAGGTGGTGTCGCGATCGGCTCGGCGCTCACCGGCTCAGCGTAACCCCGCGGTCCGCCTCGGACGTCGCACTGACTGTCCGGCTCGCGCGGGCGGGTTTCTCGGCGACGAAGATGGCGGTGCCGGGGAAGAGGCGGCCGCGCAGCGGGCTCCACTGCCCCCAGATCCCCTCGTGCCCCTCGGGCCACTCCGGTTCCACCAGGTCGAGCAGGCGGAATCCGGCGCCCACGAGCTCGCGGATCCGGTCGCCGAGCGTGCGGTGCTGCTCGACGTAGGTGGCGTCGCCGGCCTCGTCCTGCTCCACGTAGGGGGAGCGGTCGAAGTACGAGTGCACCGCGGTCAGCCCGCCCTCGCCGGGGTCGTCGAGGAAGATCCACCGCATCGGGTGGGTCACCGAGAACACCCATCGGCCGCCGGGGCGCAGCACCCGGAACACCTCGCGCATGACCGCCGCCGAGTCGGCCACGAACGGGACCGCCCCGAACGCCGTGCAGGCCGTGTCGAACGCGGCGTCGGCGAAGGGCAGCGCCAACGCGTCGGCCTGCACCAGCGGCACGCGTACGCCGGTGCGTCCGGCCGCCAGCGCGGCGTGCCGCAGCATGCCGGCGGAGAGGTCCAGGGCCACCGGCCGGGCCCCCTGGGTGGCGAGCCACCGCGCGGCGGCGGCGGCCCCGCAGCCGACTTCCAGCACCCGCCGCCCGGCCAGGTCGCCCAGCAGCCGCACGTCGGCCTCCCGCACGCCCTCCGGACACCAGACGAAGTCCAGGTCGCCGAGGAAGCGGCCGTGCTCGGCCTGGTAGTCGTCGGCGTCGGCGTCCCACCAGCGGCGGTTCGCCCGGCGGGCCTCGGCGTTGCCGACCCGGCGCCGGGTCACCCGGCTGTCGTCATCCACCCGCCCACGCTAGCCCCGCGCGCGCCGCGCGCCGGGCGACCCCCGGAGTGCGGGGTACGGCGCCCGGCGCTACCGTTCACCGGTGATGCCCCTGTGACGGACGCGACACCTGCGACGCCTTCCTGCCGATATCTCCGCTTTCGTAGCTGACGAGGCGGCGAGAGGACGGGAGGGCTTGCACGCTGTGGTAATGCAGCGGGTAGGCTAGATGATGCGCTCGCGGATCGTGTGCCTCGGCAGGGAGCAGGTGCGCGGTCTCCGGGACCACTGGCGGAGCCACATCCATGATCTCACGCGATGATCTTCCGGTGTGCCCGGCGACGGATCCGCTGGCGCGAACAGGTCACCGCGACACACCAGCCTGCTGTGACACACCATCCGACCGGAGCAACCGCCCACATGACGAGCAGCATCGAGGCCCCCTCGAGCGCCACCCGGGTCACCCACGACGATCTCGGTTCCGAGGAGGCTTTCCTCGCCGCGATCGACGAGACCATCAAGTACTTCAACGACGGCGACATTGTCGAAGGCACCGTCGTCAAGGTCGATCGGGACGAGGTCCTGCTCGACATCGGCTACAAGACCGAGGGTGTCATCCCCTCTCGGGAGTTGTCGATCAAGCACGACGTGGACCCGGCCGAGGTCGTTTCGGTTGGTGACCACATCGAGGCCCTGGTCCTCCAGAAGGAGGACAAGGAGGGTCGTCTGATCCTCTCCAAGAAGCGGGCGCAGTACGAGCGGGCCTGGGGCACCATCGAGAAGATCAAGGACGAGGACGGGGTCGTCCGCGGCTCTGTCATCGAGGTGGTCAAGGGCGGCCTCATCCTCGACATCGGGCTGCGGGGCTTCCTGCCCGCCTCCCTGGTCGAGATGCGTCGGGTGCGCGACCTGCAGCCGTACGTCGGGCGCGAGCTCGAAGCCAAGATCATCGAGCTGGACAAGAACCGCAACAACGTGGTCCTGTCCCGCCGGGCCTGGCTGGAGCAGACGCAGTCCGAGGTGCGCACCGAGTTCCTCAACAAGCTGCAGAAGGGCCAGGTCCGCAAGGGCGTCGTGTCCTCGATCGTCAACTTCGGCGCGTTCGTCGACCTGGGCGGCGTGGACGGCCTCGTGCACGTCTCCGAGCTGTCCTGGAAGCACATCGACCACCCGTCCGAGGTCGTCGAGGTGGGCCAGGAGGTCGAGGTCGAGGTCCTGGACGTCGACCTGGACCGCGAGCGGGTCTCGCTGTCGCTGAAGGCGACGCAGGAGGACCCGTGGCGTCAGTTCGCCCGCACCCACGCGATCCAGCAGATCGTGCCGGGTAAGGTCACCAAGCTGGTGCCGTTCGGCGCTTTCGTCCGGGTGGACGACGGCATCGAGGGCCTGGTCCACATCTCCGAGCTGGCCGAGCGCCACGTGGAGATCCCGGAGCAGGTCGTCCAGGTCGGCTCCGAGGTCATGGTCAAGGTCATCGACATCGACCTGGAGCGCCGCCGGATCTCGCTGTCGCTCAAGCAGGCCAACGAGGGCTTCGTCGAGGGCGAGGAGCACTTCGACCCGACCCTCTACGGCATGGCCGCGACGTACGACACCGAGGGCAACTACATCTACCCGGAGGGCTTCGACCCGGAGACGGGCGAGTGGCTCGAGGGGTACGACAAGCAGCGCGAGACCTGGGAGAACCAGTACGCCGAGGCGCGTCAGCGCTGGGAGGCCCACACCAAGCAGGTGCAGACCTCCCGGGCCGCCGACGCCGAGGCCGCTGCCAACCCGGCTCCGCCCGTCACCGGTGGTGGCACCACCACCTCGACCAGCGCGGCCCCGAGCCGTCAGGCCGAGGAGCCGGCCGGCACCCTGGCCACCGACGAGGCGCTCGCCGCTCTGCGGGAGAAGCTCGCCGGCGGCAAGTGACCCGCTGAACGACGACGGGCCCCGTCCCCGCGATCGCGAGATCGCCGGGGGCGGGGCTCCCGTCTTTCCGCAGCCGCTCCGCCCCCCGCCGCGCCTACGCGCTCGATGCGGGGGCGACCGGTTGCCTCAGGATGGTGCGCTGCCGCTCGGGCGCGACCCGGCGGAAGTCGCTGAGGTAGATCTCGTGGTGTCTGCCCACCATCCGCAGCCCGTTGCCCGGGACGAACTCATCGTGCAGCCGCGCCAGCACCTCGGCCTCGTCGTCGAAGGAGCCGACGTGCAGCGTCTGCACGCACCGCCCCTCGGACAGCGTCGCCAGGCGGACGTCGTCGAGACGCGCCGGGCGGTTCCTGGCCCCGGCCTGCTCGACGGCGGCGGTGAACAGATCCTGGCCGATCCAGTCCGGGACCATGATCATCAGCGTCCAGTCCCACCGTTCCTTGTCGCGCCGGGCGGTGAACGAGTCCATGTCCTCGGCCCACCACAGGCCCTCCAGGGGCGGGACGACGTAGTCCCGGCCGAGGTCTCGCCTGCTGGCGAACTTCAGCTTGTAGGCCACCGGGTAGAGGGCCTCGATGGCGCCGGTGAACGCCGGTGCGCCGTTCGGGTCGCCGTGGCCGTCGACCATGAGGTACCGCGTGTCGGGCACGTCCACGATCCGGAACTGCCCGCGCCCGGCCTGATAGGCGTCGAGCGTCTTCTTGAAGTCGGTCTTGTCAGTCATCAGGCACCTGGGCTCGGGCGGCGAGCCACTGCCTTTCCGCCTCCAGGAGGCTCAGCGAGTACGAGAAGACCTCCCGCGCCGGATGCGGGAGGGGGGCCTGCGCCTGCTGCGCCGACCGGAGCGACTCGATGCGGGCCTCGACCCCCGCCAGCCGGGTGCGCAGCGCCTGGGCGTACTCCCGGTCGGAGAGCAGGGGCAGGTTGGCGATGCCGACGAGAAGCGGGTGCCGGACCGGCTGCGGTTGCTCGATGAGCGCCAGCGCGGTGCGCGCCGCGGCCGCCCGGCCCTCGGCGGTGGCGTGGAACACCTGGCGGGACTTCGGGGCGGCGGGAGCCTCGGGTACGTGGACCAGGCCGCGCTTGTCCAGCTTGGCGAGCAGGTAGTAGATCGAGGAGAACCCGACGTCGGACCACTGGCGGATGCCGCGTCGCGCGATCACCTGCTCCAGGTCGTAGCCGTGCCGTGGTCGTTCGATGAGCAGGCCCAGCACGGTCAGCTCGGCGGTGGTCAGCTCCACCGCCCTATCCTAGTACTAGAATAGTGCTCCGGGAGGACCGGTCCGGGGTGCCCCCGGTGCCGGCGGCGCGGTGATCATCCGGTTGACTGGTGTCGTGCTGAAGGTGGGACTGACCGGAGGAATCGGGTCCGGCAAGAGCGCCGTGGCGAGGCGACTGACCGAGCGCGGCGCGGTGGTGATCGACTCCGACCACATCGCCCGGGAGGTGGTCGCGCCGGGCACGGAAGGGCTGGCCGAGATCGTCGCGGCCTTCTCCGAGCGGGTCCTCGACGCCGACGGCGCCCTCGACCGGGCGGCGCTGGGCGCGCTGGTGTTCGCCGACGAGACGGCGCGCCGCCGGCTGGAGGCGATCACCCATCCCCGCGTACGGGCCCGCGCCGCCGAGCTGGCCGCCGCGGCGGCACCCGACGCGATCGTGGTCAACGACGTGCCGCTGCTGGTGGAGGTGGGGCTCGCGCCCACGTACCACCTGGTGGTCGTGGTGCAGACGGAGGTGGCCACCCGGTTGGCGCGGCTGGCCCGCGACCGGGGCATGGACCGGGCGGAGGCCGAGCGGCGGATCGCCGCGCAGGCCGACGACGCCCGGCGGCGGGGCGCGGCGGACGTGCTGCTGACCAACGACGGCAGCCTCGACGACCTGCACGCGGCCGTCGACGCGCTGTGGCGCGAGCGGCTGCGGCCCTACGAGGCGAACCTGCGCGAGCGGCGGGCGGCCGGATCGGAGCACGTCGTCCTGACCGAGGCCGACCCGACCTGGCCGCAGCAGTACGCGCGGCTGGCCGCCCGGATCCGGCACGCGCTCGCCCCCGCCGACCTGCGCATCGACCACATCGGCTCGACCGCGGTCCCGGGGCTCGCCGCCAGGGACGTGATCGACATCCAGCTCACCGTCCCGACCCTCGCCGACGCGGACGGACCGCTGGCCGAACGGCTCGCGGAGGCGGGCTTCCCGCGCCTGCCCGGCGAGTGGTGGGACGACCCCCGCCCGCCCGGCAGCGGCCGGTGGGAGAAGCGGCTGCACGGCAGCGCCGACCCGGGCCGCCCCGTGCACCTGCACGTCCGCCCGGCCGACGCGCCCGGCTGGCGGTACGCGCTGCTGATGCGCGACCACCTGCGTGCCGACCCGGACCAGCGGTCGGCCTACCTGGTGTTGAAGCGGGAGCTGGCGGCCTCCGCCCCGGACAGCGCCACCTGGACCACCGCGAAGGACCCGTGGTTCGACGAGGAGCACCTGCGCGCCGAGCAGTGGGCGGCGCAGACCGGCTGGCGTCCCTGACCGGTCAGCGGCCCCCGGCCGGGGGCCGGGGCGGTGGGACGAGGCGGGGCACCGTGGTGGACGTCAGGTCGAGCTGGGCCCAGGCGCCGGTGCGGGTGCGCAGCTCCAGGCGGCGCAGCGCGCCGGACCGGTCGATCCAGTAGCGCAGCAGCCCTCGGGACGTGCGCAGCTCGACCACGTCGACGGTCTTCCCGGCGACGGTGTCGCCGCGCACCCGCAGGGGGGCGCCCCGCCCGCCGGGCGACCGGGCGGCCCGCAGCGCCGCGTCGAGCAGCAGGCCCAGGTCGCCCGCGCGCCGCGGGTCGGCCCCCCAGCCCTGAGCGGGCGGCGGCAGCGGCGGCCGGCCGGGCGATTCGACGGTGCCCGGGAGCGTCGCGGCCGGCACCTCCGCCCGGCGCACGCCGGCGCCGTCGACGCGCAGCAGCGTCCGGCGCTCCGGCACTGCGAGGTCGGCGACCGTCAGGTAAGCCGCCCGCCCGCTCCAGCTCACCCAGCCGGCTCCGCGCAGGTTCGTGGCGGCGGCGACCGGTGCGGTCAGGGTCACGGCGGCGCCGCCACGGGCGCGCAGCCGGGCGGGCAACCGGTCCAGCCGGCCCCGCTCGGCGGCGGTCAGGGCGCGGGGCTGCCCGGGACGGCCGCCGAGGGCGTCGACCGGCCGCAGCGTGGGCCGGTCGGTCCGGTTCAGCTGCACGGTCACCGGGCCGACGCCGGCCAGCCCGGTCTCCAGCCGGTGCAGCCGCGCGTCGTGGTCGAGCCAGTAGCGGGGGCGCACGTCAGGGGCCGGGACGCCGGGGCCGGGCGACGGTGCCTGGAGGATGTCGACCGGCGTCGCCCCGACCGTGGCCCCACCGATCCGGCGCGCGGCGTCGGCCGGCGGCTCCGGGCGGTCGGAGGCGAGGCGGAAGAGCAGGTCGAGCACGGCGGCCAGCCCCCGCCCGGCGGGCGGGTCGTGCAGCCGCCAGCGGTCCGCCGGCGGCACCAACGGGGGCGGCGCGGGGGTCGGCACCGCCGTCGGGTCGGGGCGCAGCAGGACCACCGTCGGGGTGGCCTGGAGCAGCCCGCGCTCGGCGCCCGCGCCGGGCCCGCCGACGTCGAGGTAGACCAGCGGCCGGGACCAGTCGACCCAGCCGACCAGTTCGGTACGCGCCGCGCCGGTGCCCGCGGTCACGCGTACCCCGGCCCGCAGGTCCCGGTAGTTGGTGACCCGCATCGCGGCCAGTCGGTCGCGCTCGTCGCCCGTCAGCGCCCTCGGCTGCTCCGGCCGCTCGGGCGCCCAGCTCGCCAGCCCCACGACCAGCGCGGCGGCGGAGAGCACGGCCACGGCCGCGAGCACCAGCAGGACGGTGCGCCGGCGGCCGGTCACCACCCGTGGGATGCCGCCGGTGTGCGCGTCGTCGTGCGTCGGCGGGCCCTGCAACGGGTCAGGCGGGCCGGAGCGGGCGGCGGAGGTCTCCACGGGAGGTTGAACGGGATTCACCCCCGTGGGGTGACGAGCAGGGGCGCTCGCGGCGGCCGGTCAGCGCCTCACGCGCGACCACGTCGGGTGCGCACGCCGGGAGTGCCGGGTGCTGCGACCCTGTGCCGGGGGCGGGCCGGCCGTGACGGCCTGGCCACCTGCCCGGTCGGCCGCCGCGAGCGGCCTACACGGAGAGCGTAGTCCGGTGAGATGCGCCACACAATGCGAATATTGAAGCCGATCACGGACCGGGCGTAGTCGCGCCGCGGTGTCGGACCCCCGGCGTACCGTTGGGGTCATGGCGCTCGACATTCCCCGGCTCGACGGCCGTTTCCAGGTCATCAGCGAGTTCCAGCCGGCCGGCGACCAGCCGGCGGCCATCGACGACCTGGAGCGTCGGGTCCGACGCGGCGACCGCAACACCGTGCTGCTCGGCGCGACCGGCACCGGCAAGAGCGCCACCACCGCGTGGCTGATCGAGCGGGTGCAACGGCCCACGCTGGTGCTGGCGCCCAACAAGACGCTCTGCGCGCAGCTGGCCAAGGAGTTCAGCGAGCTGCTGCCGCACAACGCGGTCGAATACTTCGTCTCCTACTACGACTACTACCAGCCCGAGGCCTACATCCCGCAGACCGACACCTACATCGAGAAGGACTCCTCGATCAACGAGGAGGTCGAGCGGCTTCGGCACTCGGCGACCATGTCGCTGCTCACCCGCCGCGACGTGATCGTGGTGGCCACCGTCTCGGCGATCTACGGGCTGGGCACCCCGGAGGAATACCTCGACCGCGCGGTGCGGGTCGCTGTCGGGCAGGAGCTGGACCGTGACCAGTTGCTGCGCCGGCTGGTCGACATCCAGTACACGCGCAACGACATGGCCTTCAACCGGGGCACCTTCCGGGTCCGCGGCGACACGCTGGAGATCATCCCGGCCTACGAGGAGCTGGCCGTGCGGATCGAGCTCTTCGGCGACGAGGTGGAGAAGCTCTACTACCTCAACCCCCTGACCGGCGACGTGGTCAAGGAGGTCGACGGGCTGGTCATCTTCCCGGCCACCCACTACGCCGCCGGGCCGGAGCGGATGGAGCGGGCGATCCGCGACATCGAGGCCGAGCTGGCCGAGCGGCTGGCCGAGCTGGAGCGGCAGGGCAAGCTGCTGGAGGCGCAGCGGCTGCGGATGCGCACCACCTACGACATCGAGATGATGCGCCAGGTCGGGTTCTGCTCCGGCATCGAGAACTACTCGATGCACATGGACGGCCGGCTGCCGGGCAGCCCGCCGCACTGCCTGCTCGACTACTTCCCCGACGACTTCCTGACGGTCGTCGACGAGTCGCACGTGACCATCCCGCAGATCGGCGGCATGTACGAGGGCGACGCGTCCCGCAAGCGGATGCTCATCGACCACGGCTTCCGGCTGCCCAGCGCCGCCGACAACCGGCCGCTGCGCTTCGACGAGTTCCTGGAGCGGGTGGGCCAGATGGTCTTCCTCTCCGCGACGCCCGGCCCGTGGGAGCTGGAGCAGGCCCAGGGCGAGTTCGTCGAGCAGGTGATCCGGCCCACCGGCCTGATCGACCCGGAGGTCGTCGTCAAGCCCACCAAGGGCCAGATCGACGACCTCATGCACGAGATCAAGCTGCGCACCGAGCGCGACGAGCGGGTGCTGGTCACCACGCTGACCAAGAAGATGGCCGAGGACCTGTCCGACTACCTCCTGGAGAACGGCATCCGGGTGCGCTACCTGCACTCCGAGGTCGACACGCTGCGCCGCGTGGAGCTGCTGCGCGAGCTGCGCAAGGGCGACTACGACGTGCTGGTCGGCATCAACCTGCTCCGGGAGGGTCTCGACCTGCCGGAGGTGTCGCTTGTCGCCATCCTCGACGCCGACAAGGAGGGCTTCCTGCGCAGCGGCCGGTCGCTGATCCAGACCATCGGCCGGGCGGCGCGCAACGTCTCCGGCCAGGTGCACATGTACGCCGACAAGATCACTCCGTCGATGGCCGAGGCGATCGGGGAGACCAACCGGCGGCGGGACAAGCAGATCGCGCACAACGAGGCGCACGGCATCAGTCCCGAGCCGCTGCGCAAGAAGATCCACGACATTCTCGACGACATCTACCGCGAGGCGGAGGACACCGAGAACAGCCGCGTCGGCGGAGCCGTACGGCAGCTCTCCCGGGGCAAGGCGCCGGTCAAGGAGACCCGCAGCCGCGCCCGTACCGGCGGCGCCGGGCCCGCGCGGGAGGGGATGGCCCGGGCCGAGCTGGCCCAGCTCATCCAGGAGCTCAACGACCAGATGCTGGCCGCGGCCCGGGAGCTCCAGTTCGAGCTGGCCGCCCGGATCCGCGACGAGGTCGCCGACCTCAAGAAGGAGCTGCGCGGCATGGACGCCGCCGGGGTGAAGTGAGCGGCCCGGGCCCCGCCTGACCTGGTCGGCGGGGCGGGCCGACCCACGCGGCCACCTGGCCCCTGATTGCGGTACGCGAGCAAGCTATTGCGCTGAGTGATCGTCCTGCCCTACTCTCCCTCGGTGGGGAGGCTGGGGATGCCGTTGCCAACGAGTCCGGTCATTCGTCGCGCCCGGCTGGGCGCCGAGTTGCGTCAGCTGCGCCGGCGGGAGGCGCTGACCCTGGAACAGGTCTGCGACCGGCTGGGTTGGGCCTCCACCTCGAAGCTGTCCCGCATCGAGCTGGGGCAGAGCCGGCCGGACCTGGCCGACGTGCTCGACCTGCTCGACGTCTACGAGGTGCCGCCGCCGCAGCGCGACGCGCTCATCGTCATCGCCCGCGACGCCGCCACCAGCCGGGGCTGGTGGAAGGCGCTGGGGGAGATGGGCGAGCGGCAGCGCACCTACGCCGAACTGGAGGCGGGCGCGGCGAGCATCGTGGACTGGCAGCCCGCCGTCGTACCGGGGCTGCTCCAGACCCCGGCGTACGCCCGGCTGCGGATCGCCGCCGGGCGGCTGCTCGACCCGGCCCTCGACGTGGAGGCCGACGTGCGCGCCCGGGGACTGCGGCACGAGGTGCTGCGGCGGACGGACCCGCCCCGTTACACGGCGCTGCTCGCCGAGGCGGCCTGCGACGCCGGCGACACCCCACCGCAGGTGTGGCGGGAGCAGTTGGGGCACCTGGCCGAGCTGGCCACCCTGCCGCACGTGACGATCCGGCTGCTGCCCCGGGGCGTCGCCGCGCGGGGCGGGGCGCAGCCGCTCACGCCGTACTCCTGCTACTCGTTCCCCGACCCGGCCGACCCGCGCACGGTGATGCTGGAGGCGCTGACCACCGACGTGCGGCTGGTGACGGCCGCCGACGTCGACCGCTACGAGCAGCTCACCGGCTGGCTGTTGGACGCGGCCCTCGGTCCGGAGGAGACGCTCGTGGCGCTGGACCGGCTCGCCGCCGGCTGAGTCAGGCTCACAGGTGGCGGCGGAAGCCGCCCTCCGAGTCGATCACCTGGCCGGTGATCCAGTCGGCGTCGGACGAGCAGAGGAACCGCACCAGCCGGGCGGCGTCCTGCGGCGTGCCCCAGCGTCCGCTCGGAAAGAGCTTGGCGACCTCGGCGTACGCCTCTGGCGAGGCGTATCCGGTGTCGGTCGGGCCCGGGTGGACGCAGTTGACGGTGATGCCCCGTGGCATCAGCAGCGGGCAGAGCTGGAAGGTCGCGTTCTCCACCGCCGCCTTGCTGACCGCGTAGGCGAGGGTCTGCGGCATCGGGCCGAGGCGCTGGCCGGTGGAGAAGAGCACCAGCCGGCCACCCGATCCGGCGGTGAACGCCTCGGCGAACGCTTCGGCGAGCAGCAGCGTGGCCCGCACGTTGACCAGCAGGTGCCTGTCGATCTCGGCTGGATCCAGCGCGCCGAACGGCGTGTCGGTGCAGTAGGCGTGCACGGCGACCACCGCGTCGAGCCGGCCGTGCCGGCGTAGCGCCTCGGCGACCAGGTTGGCGGGCGCGGCCGGGTCGAGCAGGTCGGCGCGGACGTGTCCGGCGTCGCCCAGCTCGCCCAGCAGGGCCGGCACGCCCTCGGGATCGCCACCGTAGGGCTGGGCGTCGTCGAACTCCGGCAGGCCGGTGAGCAGCAGCCGCCAGCCGTCCGCGGCGAGTGTGCGGGCGACCGCCGCGCCGATGCCGATCCGACGACTCACGCCCGTCACGAGGGCCACCCGTTGCGTCATGGTGGGCAGTCAACCGGCGTCGGCGACCGGGCGCCAGCGGATATCTCCGCGCGGCAACCGGGCCCGGCGCCCCCGAGCCCGTCGGGACCGGCGGCCGACGCGTGCACGGCGCACCCTAGGGCAGGGGTACGACAGCTCAGGCCGGCACGTCCACGAAGTGCTCGACCAGCGGCGGGTTGGCGAAGTACGGGCCGATCAGCGCCCGCCACTGCGCGAAGCGCTCGGTGGCGCGGAAGTTGTCGTTGTGCGCCTCGACGGAGTCCCACTCGACCAGCAGCACGAACCGGCTCGGGGACTCGACGCCCCGGGTCATCCGCACCGACCGGCAGCCGGGCGTGCCGGCGAGCACCGGATGCCCCTTGGCGTACGCGGCGGCGAACTCGTCCTCGTGTCCCGGCAGTACGTCGATGAGCGCGACCTCAAGCACCATGCCCGGGAGCCTTTCACGCCGCCGTGCGGGCCGGACGTCGCGGGGGCCTGTTCCCGCTGGCAGGGCGGATCTAGGGTGGGCGCGCGGAAAGGGGAGGCGAATGATCGACTGGCTGACCGGTACGGCGTTCATCGTGGCCGGTACCGGCACCACCTGGGCGGAGCTGCTGGGCTTCGCCACCGGGGTGCTCAACGTCTGGCTGGTGGCCCGGCAGCGGATCGCCAACTGGCCGGTCGGCATCGCCAACGTGCTGCTGCTGATGCTGCTGTTCTGGACGGCGGGCCTCTACGCCGACGCCGGCCTCCAGGTGGTCTACGTCGGCCTGGGCCTGTACGGCTGGTGGGCGTGGCTGTACGGCGGCGAGCGGCGCACCCGGCTGACGGTCGGCCGGACGGGCCGCCGGGAGTGGTGGGCGCTGGCGGCGGCGGGCGTGGTGCTGACCGGCGGGCTCTGGGCGCTGCTGGACGGGGCCACCGACTCCACCGTGCCGCTGCCGGACGCGCTGACCACCGCGCTGTCGCTGCTGGCGACGTACGGGCAGACCCGCAAGCGGGTGGAGAGCTGGTGGCTGTGGATCGCCGCCGACCTGATCTACATCCCGCTCTACGCCTACAAGGGCCTGTACCTCACCGCGGCCCTCTACGTGATCTTCCTCGGGCTCTGCGTGCTCGGGCTGCGCGAGTGGCGGGCGGACCTGCGGCGCGGCGCCGCCCCGACCCCGGTGCCCCCGGGCCCGGCCCCGGCGGCGGCGTGACCGGGGCGGCCACCGGTCGAACGCCGGCGGACGGCGTCGGCGCCGGGCCGGTGGCGCCGGAGTTCCGGCACGCGATGGTGGTGGGCAAGTTCTATCCGCCGCACGCGGGACACCACGCGCTGATCGAGGCGGCCGCCGCCCGCTGCGCGGCCGTCACCGTGGTGGTGGCGCCGTCCAGCCGGGAGTCGATCCCGCTCGCGCTGCGGCTGGACTGGCTGCGCGAGGTGCACGCGGCCACCCCGTGGGTCCGCTTCGTGGGCCGGTACGACGACCACCCGGTGGACTACGCCGACCCGGCGGTCTGGGACCTGCACTGCGCGGTGTTCCGCGAGGCGCTGGGCGGGGCGCCGGTGGACGCCGTCTTCTCCTCCGAGGCGTACGGCGAGGAGCTGGCCCGGCGGTTCGACGCGGCGTCGGTCTGCGTGGATCCGGGGCGGCGCGGCGTGCCCGTGTCGGGGACGGCGGTGCGCGCGGACCCGGCGGGCCACTGGGACCGGCTCAGCGCGCCGGTGCGGGCGTGGTTCGTCCGGCGGGTGGTGGTCGTCGGCGCGGAGTCGACAGGCACCACCACGATGGCCGCCGCCCTCGCCGCGCACTACGGCACCCGCTGGGTCCCGGAGTACGGCCGGGAGCTGACCGCGCGGAAGCTGGCCCGGCTGCGCGGGCGGGACCCGGCGGCCACGGTCTTCGACGTGGCCTGGGACCGCGACGACTTCGCCGAGGTGGTCCGGGAGCAGCAGACGGCGGAGGACGCCGCGGCGCGCTCGTGCGGCCCGCTGCTGTTCTGCGACACGGACGCGCGGGCCACGGCCGTCTGGGAGGAGCGGTACCTGGGGTCGACGTCGGCGCGGGTGCGCGCGGCGGCCCGGCGGCCCGCGCTGTACCTGCTGACCGAACACGTCGGGGTGCCCTTCGACGACGACGGGCTGCGCGACGGCGAGCACCTGCGGGCGTGGATGACGGGGCGGTTCCGGGCGGAACTGGCCGGCTGCGGGGTGCCGGTGGTCGAGCTGGCCGGCCCGCACCGGCGGCGGCTGGCCCGGGCGGTGGCCGCCTGCGACGCGGTGCTGGCGGCGGGCTGGTCGCTCGCCGATCCACTGGTCGCGCCCGACCCGGAGCACTAGCCTCCTAGGATGCCTTACGGATGGTGCGGCCGGTCTCGATGCCCGCCGCCGACCGGCGTCGATGCGTCAGGGTGGGAAAGGACACTCACGACCCGAGATGCGGCCACTGGCGGCGGTGGGCCAGAATGACGGGCGAGGAGGGGAGTATTCCCCCGCGACGGAGTCGTCAGCACGGTCGAGCGCCGATCCCTGGACGCACGACCCGGCCCGTCGGTCGCCGCCCCCTCGGGGACGGCGACGGAAGAGACCTCCGACAGTCACCAGAGTCAGCGTCGCCGGCACACCGCGTCCACGAAGGGCGTACGGTGTGCCCGTCGTTGCGTGTCTGCCGGAGGAATGAACCTTGGACGTGTCCGGACTGGTCTGGGTGGGGACGCTCGTCGCCCTGACCGGGATCCTGCTCGTGGATCTGCTGATCGTCGGTCGGCGGCCGCACGAGCCCAGCGTGCGTGAGTCGAGCCTCTGGGTCGGCTTCTACGTCGCCCTGGCACTGATCTTCGGCGGTGGCGTATGGCTGGCCTCCGGGGCCAGCGCGGCCGGGCAGTTCTACACCGGCTGGCTGACCGAGTACAGCCTCTCGGTCGACAACCTGTTCGTCTTCGTGATCATCATGGCGCGGTTCGGGGTGCCCCGGCAGTACCAGCAGAAGGTGCTGCTCATCGGCATCGTGCTGGCGCTGGTCATGCGGGGCGGCTTCATCGCGGCCGGCGCGGCGCTGATCTCCCAGTTCTCCTTCGTGTTCTACATCTTCGGCGCGTTCCTCATCTACACCGCGATCAACCTCGCCCGGCAGGGCGAGCCCGACGAGGACGAGTTCTCCGAGAACCTGCTGATCCGGTGGAGCCGCAAGGCGCTGCCGATCTCCCGGGACTACGACGGCGCCAAATTGACCACCCACACGGCGAAGGGCAAGCGGATCTTCACCCCGATGCTGATCGTCATGATCGCCATCGGCACCACCGACCTGATCTTCGCGCTCGACTCGATCCCGGCGATCTTCGGCATCACCCAGGAGCCGTACCTGGTCTTCACCGCCAACGTCTTCGCGCTGATGGGCCTGCGGCAGCTCTACTTCCTGCTCGGTGGCCTGCTCAGCCGCCTGATCTACCTCAGCTACGGCCTGGCCGTGGTGCTCGGCTTCATCGGCGTCAAGCTGGTGCTGGAGGCCCTCGCGGACAACAAGCTGCCGTTCATCAACGGCGGCGAGCACGTCTCCTGGGCCCCGCACATCCCGATCTGGCTCTCGCTGACGATCATCCTCGGCACCCTCGCGGTGGCCACCGTGGCCAGCCTGGTCAAGTCCTCCCGCGACCGGCGGCGGGTGCTGACCGACGCCCGCCACTGAGGCGTACGCGACGCGACGAGAGAGGGGCGCCCCACCGGGGCGCCCCTCTCTCGTCGTCTGCGGGTCAGACGCGGTGCACGCCGACCAGGGTGGCGGTGCGCTCGTCGGGCAGCCGCTCCTCCAGCACGCGGCGCCGCAGGTAGCAGGCGTGCAGCATCCGCCGGTCGTCGCCGGGGCGCGGGTCGGCGGTGACGATCCCGATGTGGTGGATGCTCCGCCCGGGGCGGGCGAAGAAGTAGAGGTCGCCGGGGCGTTCCGCGCCCAGCGGCACCGGCGTGGTCACCGTCGCCTGGTCGCTGGCGTCGCGCGGCAGCAGCACGCCGAGCCGCCGCCAGGCCAGGTGGACCAGGCCGGAGCAGTCGATACCGTACGCCGACACCCCGCCCCAGATGTAGACGACGTCGACCAGGCGCTGCGCGACGGCCAGCACCTCCTCGGCCGACGGGGGCGCGGTGGGCACCGGCACCGCGTCGCCGGCGGGCAGCCAGAGCGGCGCGGAGTGGCCCGGCGCGTGCACCGGCTGCCAGCCGTCGACCGCCGGCCCGGCCGGGATCAGCCGGGTGCCCAGGATCACCCCGGAGAGCAGCTCGGCGCCGCCCGGCGCGTCACGCAGCGCGGTGACGGTGGCGTCGACCACGAGCGGGTCCGCCTCGGAGGCGCCGGCCCCGGGGGCGAGCTGCTCGGTGGGCAGCCAGCCGGGGTAGCCGCGCGGGTGCAGCCGGGGGGCCGGCTGCTCGACCGCCACCACGTGGGCCCAGCCGTCCGGGCGCACTTCGGTGACCAGCACCCGCTCGCCGAGCAGCAGTTGGCTCAGTACGCAGTCGCCGACCTGCTGGTCGGTGTCCATGCCGGAGATCCAGGCGGCGATGTCCGTACGCGCGGCCAGGGCGGGGCCGTCGACGGGGCGTACCGCCTCGGGGCAGCTCCAGAGGGTCGCGACCGCGACCCGGACCACGGCCTCCCGGCCCGGTTGCAGCTCCACGTCCACCCCCAGCTCGCGCCGAATGTCCCCGCGACCATATGAAAGTTTTCGACGAGCATCAACCAGCAGTCTGCATCTTTACTTCAGTCACGGAGCTGATGCCCAGGCCCGGCGCGTCCGGCAGCACGACTGTCGCGCCGTCGTACCGCAGGCCGCCGCGCACCGGCGACCAGGCCAGCCACCAGGCGGCGTCCAGGTCGGCCACCGCGGTGGTGCCGTAGGCGCCCACCAGGCTCGCGGCGGCACCGATGCCCACCTGGCTCTCCATCATCGACCCGACGACGGTGCCGAGGCCGTGCGCGGCGGCGAGGTCGAGCAGCGTCCGGGCCGGGTGCAGGCCGCCGCACTTGGCGAGCTTGACGTTGACCATGTCGGCGGCCCGGCGGCGGATCACCTCGACCAGGTCGCGGACGCCGAAGACCGACTCGTCGGCGAGGATCGGCACGTCCACCCGGTCGCTGACCCAGGCCAGCCCGTCCAGGTCCCAGCGGGCGACCGGCTGCTCGACCAGTTCCACGTCCAGCCCGGCGTCCTCGACGCCCCGGATCACCCGGACCGCCTCGCGCGGGGTCCAGCCCTGGTTGGCGTCCAGCCGGATGCGGACCCCGTCGCCGACGGCGGAGCGCACCGCGCGGACCCGCTCCAGGTCGCCGGCCGCGTCGGTGCCCACCTTCAGCTTGAGCACGCCGAAGCCCTCCGCCCGCCGCTGCCGGGCCGCCGCCGCCAGGTCCACCGCGTCGCCCACGGCGAGCGTGACGTCCGTGGGCACCCGCAGGGCGGTGCCCCCGAGCAGCCGCACCAGCGGTACGCCGAGCCGCCGCGCGGCCAGGTCGTGCAGCGCGACGTCGACGGCCGCCTTGGCCGCCTCGTTGCCGACGACCGCCCGTTGCACCTCGGTGCAGCGGGCCACCAGGTCGTCGGCGTCGCGGCCGGTGAGCGCCGGGCCGAGCAGCTCGCGCACGCACGCCTCGGAACCGGCGACCGACGCCCCGGTGACCTGCCACACCTGCGGCGCCTCGCCGAAGCCGGACCGGCCGTCGGCATCGACCACCTCCACCACCAGGGTCTCCACGGTGGTGGTGCGGCGCAGCGCGGTCACGAACGGCGTGTGCAGGGGCGCAGAGAGCCGGTGGGCGCGTACCGCGGCGATGGTCATGTGCGGCACCCTATACGGGCACGGGCAGGCGAAGGGGAGGCCGGCATGAGCGAGCGGAGTGGGCGGATCATCGGGCGCGGGGCGGTGGTGCCTCGTGGCGGCACGCGGCGCGGCGGAGCGCCGGCATGAGCGGGCGGGACTGGGAACTGGTGGGCGCGCCGAACGCGCGGGACCTCGGCGGCCTGGTCGGCGCCGACGGCCGCAGGGTGCGCCCGGGGGCGCTGATCCGCACGCCGGCGCTGGGTCGGCTGACCGACGAGGACCTGCCGGTGCTGGCCAAGCTCGGCCCGGCCTGTGTGGTCGATCTGCGGGACCACTCGGAGACGGCGGTCGCCCCGCCGGACCGGCTGACCGGCCAGCCGCGGGTGGTGCACCTGCCGGTGCACGACGCCGAGCACCCCGTCTTCACGTACGTCTCGGCGGTGCTGCTCGGCCACGACCTGGGCGCGTACGCGGGCCTGGCGGAGCAGGGCACGCCGGCGGCGATGGCGGCGATCTACCGCTGGTTCGTCAGCGGTGAGTCGGCGCGGGCGAACTTCGGCACGGCGGTGCGGCTGGCGGCCCGGGCGGAGAACCTGCCGCTGGTCTACCACTGCTCGGCGGGCAAGGACCGCACCGGCTGGTTGACGGTGCTGCTGCTCAGCGCGCTCGGCGTGGACGAGGCGGCGATCCGGGCGGACTACCTGGCGAACAACCGGCTGACCGAGAGCCTGCGGGAGGTCCTGCTGGAGGCGATGCGGCGGCGGATGCCGGAACTGGACGTCGAGGCGGTGCGCCCGGTGCTGGAGGTGCGCGAGGAGTACCTGGACGCCGCGTACGCGGAGGTGCGTCGGGTGCACGGGTCGTTCGGGGCGTACCTGCGCGACGGCCTCGGCGTGACCGACGACGTGGTGACGACGCTGCGGGCACACCTGCTGGAGTGAGGCCTCAGGCCAGGTCGTGCCGCGCGGCCCAGGCGGCGGCGGACACCCGCGCGATGAGCCGGCACGCGTCGTCGTCCTCCTCGCCGCTGGGGCCGCCGTCGGCGATGTCGGTGGTGGTGCAGACGACGACGGCGTACGGCGGGGCGTCGTTGGGGAAGACCACCCCGGCGCCGTGCCGCACGCCGCGCACCCAGCCGTTCTTGTGCGCGATGCGGGTGCCCTCGGGCAGCCCGGCGGCCAGGTCCTCGCGGTGCTCCTGGGCGAACAGCACGTCGAGCATGGCGGCGCAGCCGGCCGGCGAGGCCAGCGGACCTCGGGTCTCCGCGCCGGCGGCCAGCGCACCGAGCAACGCGGCGAGGTCGGCGGCGGTGACGAGGTTGGTGACGCCCGCCTCGCGGGCCGCGAAGTCCTCGATGCCCCGGCCGGTGACGCTGTGCCGGGCCCCGGCGAGGTCCCACACCCGTGCCACCGCCGGCAGTCCGACGTGGCCGATGACCAGGTTGGTGGCGAGGTTGCTGGAGCGGACGATCATGCGGCGGGCGAGCCAGCGCAGTGTCGCCTGGGCGCCGACTCGCTCCCAGACCGCCTCGTCGTTGTCGTAGTGCCGGGCGCAGGAGAACCGGGGCGCGCCGGGCAGCGCCGAGTCGAACTCGTTGCGTACCGGCACCGGGGCGTCCAGGTCGAGGGCGCCGGCCTCGGCGGCGCGGTGCAGCGCGACGAGCACCGCCGCCTTCATGGTGCTGGCCGCGTAGTGGGTCGCGTCGGCGTGCCGGGTCCAGGTGGGGGTGGCGCCGACCCGCCCCACGTACGCCGACACTGTGCCGAGCACGCCGTTCAGGTGGGCGTCGAGCTCGTCCCAGGTCATGCGGCTGACCGTAACGGATCGCCGACGGGGCAGCGGGTCGGGGCGTCCGGCCGTACCGTGCGGGGGTGACGGTTGCCGCCTACGACGCGCACGCCGACTGGTACGAGGCGTTCGCCACCGACACGTCCAGCGACTACATGACCCGGGTTCGCGGCCAGCTCCGCGACCTGCTCGGCACCGGCCCCGGCCGCTGCCTCGACCTGTGCTGCGGCACGGGGCTGCAGGCGGCGGAGCTGCGCCGGCTGGGCTGGCAGCCGGTGGGGGTCGACCTGTCCGGCGGGCAGCTGCGGCACGCCCGCCCGCGCCTGCCGGTGGCCCGCGCCGACGCGGCGGCGCTGCCGGTGGCCGACGCCTCGGTGCCGGCGGTGGCGTGCGTGCTGGCCCACACCGACGTGCCCGACTACGCGGCGGTGATCGCCGAGGCGGCGCGGGTGCTCGCGCCCGGTGGGCGGTTCGTGCACGTGGGGGTGCACCCGTGTTTCGTGGGGGCGTTCGCCGACCGCTCCGATCCGGCGCGGATCGTGATCGACGGCGGCTACGCCGACCGGGAGCGCAGCTTCCGGGCCTGGTCGCCGCACGGGGTGCGGGTGCGCGTCGGCGCCTGGCACGTCCCGATGGCCGGCCTGCTCAACGCGGTCACCGACGCCGGCCTGACGCTGGTGCGCACCACCGAGGCGGGGTCCGGCCGGGTACCCGACCTGCTCGCCTTCCTCGCCACCCGCCCGGCCTGACGCCCCCGCGCCGGGGCCGTGACGGGCGGAGCCCGGACCGCGTGGTGCGGTCCGGGCTCCGGGGGAGACTGCCGTCGTACGTCAGCCGGCGTGCTTGCGACGGGCGGCGGCCCGACCGCGGAGCTGCTGGTCGAGCACCACCTTGCGGATGCGGACCGCGGCGGGGGTCACCTCGACGCACTCGTCCTCGCGGCAGAACTCGAGGGCCTGCTCCAGCGACAGCTTGCGCGGCGGGATCAGCTTCTCGGTCTCGTCGGAGGTCGACGCGCGCATGTTGGTGAGCTTCTTCTCCTTGGTGATGTTGACGTCCATGTCGTCGGAGCGGGAGTTCTCCCCGACGATCATGCCCTCGTACACCTCGGTGGTCGGCTCGACGAAGAGCTGGCCGCGCTCCTGCAGGTTGATCATGGCGAACGACGTGACGGCGCCGGACCGGTCGGCGACCAGCGAGCCGTTGTTGCGGGTGCGCAGCTCGCCGAACCACGGCTCGTACGACTCGAAGACGTGGTGCAGGATGCCGGTGCCCCGGGTGTCGGTGAGGAACTCGGTGCGGAAGCCGATCAGGCCCCGGGCCGGGACCAGCCACTCCATTCGGATCCAGCCGGTGCCGTGGTTGACCAGCTGTTCCATCCGGCCCTTGCGGGTCGCCAGCAGCTGGGTGATCGCGCCGAGGTACTCCTCCGGAGCGTCGATGGTGAGCCGCTCGACGGGCTCGCAGGTCTTCCCGTCGATCTCCCGGGTGACCACCTGCGGCTTGCCGACGGTCAGCTCGAACGACTCGCGGCGCATCTGCTCCACCAGGATGGCCAGGGCCAGCTCGCCACGGCCCTGCACCTCCCACGCGTCGGGGCGCTCGGTGGGCAGCACCCGCAGCGACACGTTGCCGATCAGCTCCTTGTCGAGCCGGTCCTTGACCATCCGGGCGGTGACCTTGGCGCCCTTGACCCGGCCGACCAGCGGCGAGGTGTTGGTGCCGATGGTCATCGAGATGGCCGGCTCGTCGACGGTGATCAGCGGCAGCGGGCGCGGGTCCTCCGCGTCGGCCAGGGTCTCACCGATCATGATCTCGGGGATGCCGGCGACGGCGATGATGTCGCCGGGGCCCGCCGAGTCGGCCGGCTTGCGCTCCAGGCCCTCGGTCATCAGCAGCTCGGAGATGCGGACCCGCTGGGTGCTGCCGTCGGTGCGGCACCAGGCCACCGTCTGGCCCTTGCTGATGGTGCCCTGCCGCACCCGGCACAGCGCCAGCCGGCCGAGGAACGGGGAGGCGTCGAGGTTGGTGACGTGCGCCTGCAGCGGCGCCTCCTCCTCGTACGAGGGCGGCGGGATGGTGTCCAGCAGGGTGCGGAACAGGGGCTCCAGGCTGGTGCTGTCGTCGGGGACCGCGCCGTCGGCGGGCTGGGTCAGGGAGGCGATGCCGTCGCGGGCGCAGGCGTAGACGATCGGGAAGTCGATCTGCTCCTCGTCGGCGTCCAGGTCGAGGAAGAGCTCGTAGGTGTCGTCCACGACCTCCTTGATCCGGGCGTCGGGGCGGTCCACCTTGTTGATCACCAGGATGATCGGCATGCGCGCCTTGAGCGCCTTGCGGAGCACGAACCGGGTCTGCGGCAGGGGGCCCTCACTGGCGTCCACCAGCAGCACCACGCCGTCGACCATGGTCAGGCCGCGTTCGACCTCGCCGCCGAAGTCGGCGTGGCCGGGGGTGTCGATGATGTTGATGGTCACCGGGTCGGAGCCGTCGGCCGGCAGGTAACGCACGCCGGTGTTCTTGGCCAGGATGGTGATGCCCTTTTCCCGTTCGAGGTCCATCGAGTCCATGACCCGTTCGGTTACCTCGCCGCGGGCGCCGTAGGCGCCGGCCTGCCGCAACATGGCGTCGACCAGGGTCGTCTTGCCGTGGTCGACGTGGGCGATGATGGCGACGTTGCGGAGGTCGGTGCGAAGCTGCATACCCTCCATACTCCTGTCTGCGGTTGCCGGGCACGCGTCGGGGGGTGTTACCCCCAGATGACCCGGATCTCTGCCGAAACTGATGTTCCGACCGTTTCAGCGCCTGGCATGCTGACCCCCGTGGGAATGGGGGCCCGATGCACGACCTGCTGACCTCGCTGCAGGGCCTGCCGCCCCTGCTGATCTATGTGATCGCCGCGATTGTCGTCGCGGGGGAGACCGCCGTGATCTTCGGTCTGCTGGTGCCGGGCGAGGCGACCCTGTTGCTGGTCGGCTTCCTAGCGTACGCGGGGACGCTGCGGCTCGTACCGGCGCTGTTGGTGATGATCCTTGCAGCAGTGATCGGCGACACACTGGCGTACCGGGCGGGCCGGCGGCACGGGCCCCGGCTGCGCGCCGGCCGGCTGGGCGCGCGGGTGGGTAACGAGCGGTGGAGCCGGGCGGACGCGATGCTCGGCCGGCTGGGCGGGCGCGGGGTGCTCACCGCCCGCTGGGTGGCCTTCGCCCGCACCCTGGTGCCCCGGCTGGCCGGGGCGGCCGGGATGCCGTACCGGCGGTTCGCGCCGTGGAACCTGGCCGGGGTGGTGACCTGGGTGGGCGGCTCGGTGCTCGTCGGCAACCTGGCCGGCGAGTCGTACGAGACGGTCTCCCGGCTGCTCGGGCGGGCCACCGGCGCGGTGCTGGTGCTGGTGGCCGCGCTGGTCGCGGTGGTGCTGGCGGGGCGGTGGCTGGGCCGCAACCCGGATCCGGCCCGGGCGCTGGCGTCCCGGGCGGCGGGGCTGCGGCCGGTGCGCTGGCTCAGCAGCCGGTACGGGGTGCTGTTCTTCCTGCTCGCCATGCACGTCGGGCCGGCCTGGACGCTGCTGATCAACCTGGTCGCGGGCCTGCTGCTGCTCTTCCTGGCCGGGCTCGCCATCGCCTGGGTGCTCGGGGCGGTGGTCCGGCACAGTGGCCTCGCGGTGCTCGACAGCGCGATCGCCGACTGGTTCGCCGACCGGCGTACGCCCGGGGCGGTCGACGTCACGCTCGCGGTGGTCTCGGCGCTGCGCGGATCGTCGCTGATCGTGCTGGTGGCCGTCGTCGCGGCGGTGCTGGCCTGGCGGCACCGGCCCTGGCGGGCGGACCTGCTCAGCGTGGTCGGCACGGTCGGGGCGTTCGTGCCGCTGGTGGTGCTGGCCGTGGTGGTCGACCTGGCGGGGCCGACAGCGGGCGGGCCGGACGGCCGGGACGCCGCCCTGTTCCCGACGCAGAACGCCGTGGTGGCGGCCAGCCTCTGCACCCTGGCCTGGCTGCTGTCCCGGGGGGCGCGCTGGCCGGTGGCGGTGACCGCCTGGACGGCCGCGGCGGCCGGCGTGGTCGGCATCGTCGGCGCCCGCCTCTACCTGGGGCTGAGCACCGCCAGCGGCAGCGCCACGGCGGTGCTGCTCGGGGTGGCCTGGACGGCGTTGTTCGTGGTCGCCTGGGCCACCCGTGACAGGGCGGCGGGTGGCGACGTGACCGAGCCCGAACCGGTGGCGGCCCGCGCCGACGCGTGAGCCGCCACCGCCATCGCCGAGCCGCGCACGAGGCCGCCTCCACCAGCCCTCGCGGCGCGGCGGACGGCGTGCCCGGGGCGCGCGAAGGGGCCGTGGCGATGCCGCCACGGCCCCTTCCGGCGGGCCGGTCAGTCCCGGGTGGTCACCTGCTCGCGTCCCGTCGGCGCGTCGTCGCCGCCCCCGGCGGGCTCGCGCGAGACCCGTCCCGGCCACCAGAAGCGGTCGCCGAGCGTGAACGCCAGCGCCGGCACCAGGACCGTCCGCACGAGCAGGGTGTCCAGCAGGACGCCGATGCAGACGATGATCCCGATCTGGGTCAGCAGGATCAGCGGCAGGACGCCGAGGACCGCGAAGACCGCGGCGAGCAGGACACCGGCGCTGGTGATGACGCCGCCGGTGACCCGCAGGGCCGAGAGCATCCCGGCGCGGGTGCCGCTGCGCCGGGCGTCCTCGCGGGCCCGGGTGACGAGGAAGATGTTGTAGTCCACGCCGAGCGCCACGAGGAACACGAAGGCCAGCAGCAGGACGCCGCTGTCGAGCGCCGGCATGTCGAGCACGTGGTCGAAGAGCAGCCACGACGCGCCGATGCTGGCGAAGAACGACGCGATCACGGTGAGCACCAGCAGCAGCGGGGCGACCAGGCCGCGCAGGAGCAGCACCAGCACCGCGCCGACGAGCAGCAGGATGATCGGCAGGATCAGCCGCAGGTCCCTGCCGTTGGCCTCGTTCTCGTCGTAGGTGGCCGCGACGTTGCCGCCGACCACCGCGCCGTCGAACGCGGGCGCGCCCTCGACCGCGGGCGGGGCGGAGCCGGGGACCGCCGCGACCGCGTCCCGCAGGGCCTCGACGGCCCGGCTCGCCGCCTCGGTGCCGGGCTCGGCCTCCAGCACGACGTCGACCTGGGCGACCTGGGCGCCGGCCTCACCGGGACGCGCGGAGGCGACGCCGGGGACCCCGGCGGCGGTGTCCGTGACGGCCCGCACCGCCGAGGGGGTGGTGAGCACGGCGACCGGCTGGGTCGTGCCGGCGGGGAAGGACCGCGCGAGGGTCTCCGCGCCGGCGACCGCCTCCGGCTTGACCCGGAACTGCTCGGTCTCCGACAGGCCGGTGCGGATGCCCAGCCCGCCGAGGGCGAGCCCGGCGAGCAGCAGCGTCGCGAGCAGCGCGACCGGCACGGGACGGCGCTCGACGGCGGCGCCGAGCCGGCCCCACAGCCGGCCCTCGCGGATCTCCCCGCCGACGCGGGGCACGAACGGCCAGAACAGGCCGCGCCCGAAGATCACCAGGACCGCCGGGAGGACGAACAGCGCCGAGAGCATGGCGAGGACGACGCCCGTGGCGCAGGCCACGGCGAGGGCGCGGTTGAGCTCCTGCTCCGACAGCAGCAGGGTGAGCACGCCGAGGACGACGGTGGAGCCGCTGGCGAGGATGGGCTCGGCGACCCGCCGCTGCGCGGCGCGCATCGCCACGAAGCGGTCCTCCTCGCGGCGTAGCTCCTCGCGGTAGCGGGCGATGAGCAGCAGCGCGTAGTTGGTGGCGGCGCCGAAGACGAGGACGCTGGCGATGCCGGTGACGGCGCCGCCGGGCAGGTTGATGCCGACGGCCGGGACGACCGTGTCGAGGGCGCGCAGCGTGAGCTGTTCCGTCGCCGCGACGACGACGAGCGGCACGATCCACAGGAACGGGCTGCGGTAGGTGATGAGCAGCAGCAGCGCCACGACGCCGGCGGTGACGGCCAGCAGCGTGGTGTCGGCGCCGGCGAAGACCTTCGTCAGGTCGGTGGCGAAGGCGGGCCCGCCGGTGACCTCCACGTTCAACCCCGCCGGCGCGTCGTCCAGGGACGCGCGGAGCTGGTCGATCCGCTCCGCGACCGCCTCCTGCCCGCCGGCGGTGGACAGCGGCACGGCGACGAGCGCGACGGTGCCGTCGGGGGAGACCTGCGGCGGGCTGACGCGCCCGCCGACGGCGAACTGGTTGAGGTCACCCGACTGGCCCGTCAGGGCCGCGCGGTCGGCCTCGGTGAGGGCGGCCCGGTCGGCGCGGCTGACCACGACGATCGCCGGCTGGACGTCGCGGGAGGGCAGTTGGTCCTGGAGGCGCTCCACCTGGGTCGACTGCCACTCCACCGACAGGCCGGTGGCGGAGACGGCCGCCGGGTTGTCGGGCTTGGGCAGCACGAAGACGGCCGCCCCGAACACGATCGCGGCGGCCACGGTGAGCCACGCGGCGAGCCGTCCGCGCGCCACGCGGGTGAACACTGACATCGGATGCCCTCACGGTCTCTCGACGGATTTCCTTCGACGGTCAAGACCTCGCGAACGATGCAAAGGGTCGACCGTCGAGTATCTTGATTAACGAGATTATCGACTGCTGAGTTATGCTGCAACCGGAACGGACGGGCAGGAGGCGGCGACCGACGTGGCAGGTCACGGCATGTACCGGCGGCGCGACACGCGCCGCGAGCGGCTGGTCGCCGAGATCGGCACCGGGCTGCGGCGCTACTCGGTCGACGCGCAGCACATCGGGCACGCCTTCGCCGCCCTGCACGGGCTCAACGCCACCGACCTGCAGGCGCTGATCGCGGTGATGGACGCCGAGCTGGTCGGCCGGCCGATCACCCCCGGCCGCCTGGGCGAGGCGCTCAACCTGTCGTCCGGCTCGGTCACCGCCCTGATCGACCGGCTGGAACGCGCCGGGCACATCCGCCGCGACCGCGACACCACCGACCGGCGCAAGGTCTTCCTGCACTACGCCGAGCAGGGCGCCGCGCTGGCCATGGAGTTCTTCCGGCCCCTGGGCCGGCGCACCGACGACGTGATGGCCGGCTTCAGCGACGACGAGCTGGAGGTGGTGCACCGGTTCATGACCGCGATGACCGCCTCGATGGGGGAGCACCGGGACGCGGTGCGCGCCGCCCGCGACGAGCCGGCCCGGCGCGCGAACGGCTGACGTCGTGCTCGACCGGCTGGCAGCCCGCCTCGCCACCGCCGCGCTGCGGTTGCCGCCCGCGCGCACCCGTCGGGTCACCCTCACCCGGGGCATCTCGGTACGGGTCCGCGACGGCGTGCCGCTGCGCACCGACCACTACGCCCCGGCCCTGCCCGGCGCGCCGACCGTGCTGATCCGCACCCCGTACGGGCGGGGCGGGCCCATGCGGCTGCTCGGCCGGCTCGCCGCCGAGCGCGGCTTCCACGTGGTGATCCAGTCCTGCCGCGGCACGTTCGGCTCCGGCGGCACCTTCGCCCCGCTGGTGCACGAGCGCGAGGACGGCCTCGACACCCTCGACTGGCTGCGCCGCCAACCCTGGTGGTCCGGCGCGTTCGGCATGTTCGGCGCCAGCTACCAGGGCTTCGTGCAGTGGGCCCTCGCGGCCGACGCGGGGGAGGAGCTGCGGGCGATGGTCGCCGTGGTGACCGCCTCGGGCACCCGCGACTCGACGTACGCCGGGGAGTCCTTCGCCCTCGACACCGTGCTCACCTGGGCCGAGCTGCTCCAGGCGCAGACCGTGCCGTGGCTGGCCCGGCAGTGGGAACTCAAACGCGGCCAGCCCCGGCTGGTCGCGGCGCTGGCCCACCTGCCGCTGGCCGAGGCGGACCGGGTGGCCACCGGCGTCACCGTGCCGTTCTTCCAGGAGTGGCTGCGCCACCACACCCCGGATGCCGGCTACTGGCGTACGCGCGTCTTCGGCGACCGGATCGCCGAGGTCCACGCGCCGGTGGCGATGGTGAGCGGCTGGCACGACATCTTCCTGCCGGCCCAGCTGCGCGACTTCGCGGCGCTGCGCGCGGCCGGCGCCCGGCCCCGGCTGACCGTCGGACCGTGGACCCACGGCAGCCCCGGGCTCTTCCTCGCCGCGCTGCGCGACGGGCTGGACCACCTCGACGCCCACCTCGCCGGGCGGACGACCGGTGCCGGCGTAACGGCCCCCGTGCGGGTGCACGTCGGCGGTGCCGGTGGCGGCTGGCGGGACCTGCCCGACTGGCCGCCCCCGGCGGTGCCGACCCCGTGGCACCTGCACCCGGATGGCGGGCTGAGCACCGCCGCGCCGGTCGCGTCGCCCCCGGACCGCTTCCACTACGACCCGGCCGACCCGACGCCCTCGCTCGGCGGGCCGCTGCTGGTCGCCCAGCGCGCCGGCCCGGTCGACAACCGCCCGGTCGAGGCCCGGCCCGACGTGCTCACCTTCACCAGCGCCCCGCTCGCCGCGGCCGTCGAGGTGATCGGCCCGGTACGCGCCGAGATCCACCTGCGCAGCGAGCTGTCCCACCTGGACGTCTTCGTGCGGCTGTGCGACGTGGACCGGCGCGGCCGGTCCTGGAACGTCTGCGACGGCCTGGTCCGGGTCGCGCCCGACCGGTTCCCCACCGACTCGGCCGGCGTGGTGCGGGTGCCGGTGGAACTCTGGCCCACGGCGCACCGGTTCGCGCGGGGGCACCGGCTGCGGGTGCAGGTCTCCGGCGGCGCCCATCCGCGCTACGCGCGCAACCCCGGCACCGGCGAGCCCCTCGGCACGGCGGTCACCCTGCGTGCCGGATGGCGGGAGATCCTGCACGATCCACAGTGTCCGTCCGCTGTGCTCCTACCGATCATGTCGCCGGGGTCGCAGGTTTCCGAGGGCCGAAAAAACCTGCTCTGAACTGGGCATTTATCAATCGATGGAGCTATGGTTGGGCCCTGCCCGACGCCGTGCACCAGCCGGTCGGGCCCGCGCGTGAGGCTCCCACACCGCCTACGCGGTGTCACTGCCGTGCCCGGCCCCCGAACCCGTCCCCGACCCCGAGGGGGAACCCATGACGCGGGCACCGCAAAACCTGTTGGCCGTCCGCCGCCTGTTGCTCGACCACCTCAACGTCGACCCCGACACCGTACGCGAACAGGACCTCGAACCCGCCGAGGTCGGCATCGTCGGCGACCCCGCCCACCGGGGCGGCTACCACTGCGGCTCCGACCGGGTGGTGCCCAGGGACTACTCCGTCGTCGAATCGCCCCGGGACTCCTCCGGCCTGACCCTCGACGCGGCGGCGCTCGACGTCGGCCTCTTCCGGGTCGTTGTGGCAGGCCGGGCGCACGACCTCCGCAGCTTCTCCACCTGGTGCGTCGCGCAGTGCACCGCGGGCACCCCGGACAGCCGGGACCTCCGAGAGATCATCTACTCCCCGGACGGCAAGGTCGTCCGGCGGTGGGACCGCCTGCGCAAGCGGACGAGCGGGGACAACTCCCATCTGTGGCACACCCACTTCAGCTTCTTCCGCGACTCGATCACGGCGAACCGGGACCAGACCCCGCTGTTCCGCCGCTACCTGACGACCATCGGATTGATCGCACCGCCAGCAGAGGAGTCCGACATGGAACAGACCGACAAGCTCGCCTACAACACCGGTTCGCCCACCCGTACGGTCGGCCAGGTTTTCGCCGACCTGGAGAACCTGCGCAACTGGCTGATCTCGCCCGTCGGGACGCAGGGTCTGCTGACGCCGCCGCTGGCGGGTTCGCCGTTGATGCTCCTGCTCGCGATGGCGCAGGCATACCCGGCCCTGGTCGCCCAGGTCAAGGCCCTGTCCGAGAGCGACTTCAGCGACGAGCAGGCGATCGTCGCCGGTGTGCTCGCCGGCCTCTCGCCGGAGCAGATCGCGGAGGCGATCCCGCCCACCATCGCCCAGCAGGTCACCGACGAACTGGCCCGCCGCCTGGCGGCCTGACCCCGCCGCGTCCGGCGGGCGCGTTCAGGCCCGGTCGGGCGACGGCGGTCCCGGAGGTCTTCCTGGTCCGGGAGGCGCGACTCGCGCCGGACCGGCGGTCGGCGGGATGCTGGTCAGCCGCCGTGCTGGCCGAGGCGATCGGCGCGGCCCGCGGGGCCAGCACCGCGATCGCGGTGATGACGGCCTGGCTCGCGCTCACCCCGGCGATCCTGCTGATGGGGCCGCTACGGCGGCGACGGGACCTGCCCGTCGCGCCGAAGCGGCCCTGAAACGCGCTGCGGCGGCGACCGTCAGCCGGCCGCCGCCACCGGCACGGGATCTACAGCGGACGGACGTTGTCCGCCTGCGGACCCTTCTGACCCTGGGTCACCTCGAACTCGACCTTCTGGCCCTCGTTCAGCTCCCGGTAACCGCTCGACGCGATGGCCGAGTAGTGGACGAACACGTCCGGCCCTCCGCCATCCTGCTCGATGAAGCCGAAGCCCTTTTCCGAGTTGAACCACTTAACCGTGCCGGTTGCCATGCATCTCTCCCTGTTCCAAAGCGGGTGAACCCCGGTCGTCGACCGATGATCGCCCGGTGCCACCCCGAGAGTAACCGGCCGAACCGCGATCCGCTGGCCGAACTCTCGGCGCGGCGACGCGAAAGCCGGGCGAGACGAGGTCGGCTGGGGCATGCTTGCCCCGATGAGAGGTGCCACAGCCGACGCGCTGACCGAGATCGAGCGGGAGATCGACGCTCCCGGCGGCGGGCTCGACCGGCTCCGGCTGGTGCGGATCCCGTTCGTCCCCGAGGTCCGGCTGCACCTGGCCGAGGACGCCATCGTCTGGTGGGCCCGGATGGAGGCGCAGGCCGGGCACGCCCTGCCCGCGCCGTACTGGGCCTCGGTCTGGGCCGGTGGCCAGGCCCTCGCGCGCCACCTGCTCGACCACCCCGACCTCGCGGCCGGCCGCCGGGTGCTCGACCTCGCCGCCGGGTCCGGCCTGGTGGCGATCGCGGCCGCGCTCGCCGGCGCCGAGCGGGTGGTCGCCAACGACATCGACCCGTACGCGGTCGCGGCGGTCACCGTCAACGCCCGGGCCAACGATGTGACGGTCGCGACCACCGGCGGCGATCTGCTCGACTCCGATCTCGACGGGGTGGACCTGCTGCTGGCCGGGGACGTCCTCTACGACGCGACGATGGCGGCGCGGGTGCTGCCCTTCCTGCGACGGGCCGCCGCCGGCGGCGCCGAGGTGCTGGTGGGCGATCCCGGGCGGGGCCACCTGCCGCCGGGCGTGCTGGCGACGGTGGCGAGCTACCCCGTGCCGACCACCGAGCCCGCCGTGGACTCGACCGTGCGCCGGGTGCAGGTGCTGCGCCCCCGGTGACCCCGGGCTCTCAGGGTCGACCCCGAGCCCGATACCAGGGGGCGGTGGGGGATCGGACCCGATGTCCCGGGTGGCCGGGCGGCCATAGCGTACGGGCATGGCGGATTGGCTGACCCAGATCGGAGAGCTCCCCACCACCCTGCTCATGGGGGTGCTCGGGGTGGTGATGCTCTTCGACGCCGTACCGCTGCTCGGGGTGCTGGTCCCCGGTGACGTGGCGATCCTGGCGGCGACGGGCGTCGGCGGCCCGACCACCGGTGCCGCCACCTTCGCCGTGGTGGTGGCCGGCTGCCTCGCCGGCTGGTCGCTGAGCTTCCTCGCCGGCCGCCGGTACGGCGACCGCCTGCGGCACAGCCGCCTCGGCGACTGGATCGGGGAGGCACGCTGGGCGGCGGCGGAGGGGATGCTCCAGCGCGGGGGCGGCCGGATGGTGCTGGTCGCGCCCTTCCTGCCGGTGTTCAACGCGCTGCTGCCGCTGGCGGCGGGCGGGCTGCGGATGTCGTACCCGCGCTTCCTCGGCTGCGCGACGCTCGGCGCGGCGGCCTGGGCCGGTCTCTACCTGGTGCTGGGCACCGCCTCGCGGTCGCTCGCCGGGCTGCTGCCGGGGGAGTCCAGCCCGATGCTGGTCACCATGGCGGTCGGCCTGCTGCTGGCGGGCGCGGTGCTGATGGGCACGCGGCGCCGGGTGCGCGCGGTCACCGGGGCCTGACCCGGCACCCGACGGGGAGCGCGGAAGCCGGGAACCGACGGGGGAGCCCGGGGACCGAGGGGGAACCGGGGGAGCGGGGGGACCGACGGGGGGAGCGGGGCCGGGCGCGGATCGCCCCCGGCCCCGCTGAGGTTCACCAGCCGCGGGCGCGCCACTGGGG
>NZ_JBEZEV010000049.1:0-42990 GCF_040649055.1 Micromonospora sp. NPDC049060 | reverse complement strand
GTGCCCGGCTCCGGGCGGTCAGGCTTGATCCCTGCGCCGGGCACGGCGGGCCACACCCCGTCGGTGGCTACCTTCGCGTCCGTCCGCGTGGACCGGTCGGGAACGGGCGCCGATCCGGTCGCCTGGCGCATCGCCGTATTGGTCTGCGCCGAGGTGTGCGGGCTCCTGCCGGAGATCTTGGCGAGAAACCGCCCCTCCAGGGGCACTCTCGTACCAAGATCTCGACTGGCGCCTCAGTGACCCGGTGTCTGGGGGCGACCCGGGCGACCCGGGTGACCCCGGTGACCCCGGTGACCCGGAGGAGCGGCTCACCCGACTCACCCGGGTTCGGGCTCGACGTCAGGGTTCCTGGCCGGACGGCGGCCGAAGCCACGACGGACCGATGGGCAGCCGGAGGCGAGCTGGTGGGCAGCCGGAGGCAAGCTGGCGAGCATCCGGAGGCGGACGAGTGGGCAGCCGGAGCCGACGCTCTACCGTTCGTCAGGGGCGGACGGCTGGCTGAGCCCGTAGATCTGGTTGAGGTCGAGTACGTGGTGCCCGGCCACCGACGCCGTCCGAAGGTCGAGCACGAGCGCCAGGAACACGTTCGGGGTGTCGCAGGCGATGAGGACGTGCTGATGCGTCCCGTCCGGCATCTGCCACACGTGGGTGACTTCCTCGTCGCTGAAGTCGTGGCCACCGAGGTCCTCGCGGGGGATGGCGTCGAAGTAGGGCCAGAAGTCGAACGGGGCAGACTCGTCGACGTCCACCGGCGCCGGTGGCGTGCCGATCGTGGCGGTGAACTCCTCGGCGGTAAGTAGTCGCACGGGCCCATGGTGCCTGGTCCGTCGGGCCGAGACGTGGTGTCGCCCCCACGTCCCCGTCAGGGCAGGAGCGGCACAGGCGGTGACGGCGCGGAGCAGGCGGTGACGGCGGCGGGCAGCGTGGACAGTCGGGTCGCCGGCGCGGCGAGCGGCTCGATCCAGCCCGGGCCGGCGCCGTACACCCGGGTCGCCGGGAAGTCGCGGGCGAAGCGCACCAGGCGGTACGCGCGGCCGGTGACCGGCGTCTGCGCCCAGACCACGACGATGCGCGGGCGGACCCGACGGGCGGCGCTGGCGAGCGCCGTCCACGGCAGGGCCGGCCCGAGCAGCAGACTCCCCCGGGACCGCTCGCGCAGCGCGGCGGCCAGCGCGTGCAGGCCGAGGCAGTGCGTCTCCTGCTCCGCGCCGGCCAGCAGTACGCCGCCGGTCGGCAGCGGGCGGCCCGGTACGCGCCGGAACACGTCCAGGCCGACGCGGACGCCCTCGGCGAGGGCGTGCTCGACGGCGACCTCGATGGCGGTGTGCCCGGGCAGTGCGGCCAGCATCGGCACGCAGACCTGTTCCCACAGCGCCGCCGTGCCCCACTCGTCGGCCACCTCGACGACGACCGCCGCGACCCGGTTGGCGTCGAGGTCCTCGGCGGCCAGCGACAACTGCTTGCGCGCGGTCTCGACGGCCCCGACCGGCATGGGATCTGTCAGCACCAGACGTACCCCCGGGTAGACGTTCACTACCCGGGGGTTCGTCGGGAGGGCCGCGGACGGATGCGCCCGGGTGCGACTACCGGCGGCGGGATGCCGCCCAGCGCGTCGCCAGGGCGGCGGCGCTGCCCCAGATGCCGCGCCGGAACACCAGCACGACGAGGACGAAGATCCCGCCGGTGACCAGGCCGATCGCCTCGAACCCGGAGAACGACAGCCAGTCCTCCAGGCGGACCAGGATGCCCGCGCCGAGCACCCCGCCCCAGAGCGTGCCGATGCCGCCGAGCACCACCACGATGACCGCCTTGCCGGAGGTCGTCCAGTGCAGCACGTCGAGGGAGACGAAGCGGTGGCCGACGGCGAACAGCCCGCCGCCGAGCCCGGCGATGAAGCCCGACAGCACGAACGCGGTCAGCTTGTAGCGGTGAACGGGGTAGCCGAGCGCGCGGGCGCGGGCCGGGTTGTCGCGGATGCCGACCAGCACCCGCCCGAAGGGCGAGTGCACGATCCGCCAGGCGGCGGCCAGCCCGAGCAGCACGATCGGCAGGATCGCGTAGTAGAAGTAGTAGTCGTCGGTCAGGTCCAGCCCGAACAGCTCGCGGGGCACGCCCTGCAGGCCGTTCTCGCCGCGGGTGACCGAGCGCCACTCGTTGGCGACGTAGTAGACCATCTGCGCGAATGCCAGGGTGACCATGGCGAAGTAGATGCCCGTCCGCTTCACCGCCAGGTAGCCGATCGGCACGGCGAGCACGGCCGCCGCGAGCGCCCCGGCCAGCACGGCCGCCGGGAACGGCAGGCCGAGGTGGATGGCCGTCAACCCGGTGACGTACGCGGAGGCGCCCCAGAAGGCCGCGTGCCCGAAGGACATCAGCCCGGTGAAGCCGAGCAGCAGGTCCACGGCGACGGCGAACAACGCCCAGCAGAGGATGGCCACCGCCACCGCCGGGTAGAGCCCGTTGGGCAGCCAGAACGCCACCAGCAGCCCGACGGCGAGCAGCGCGTACCGGACCCAGCCGGGGGCCCGGGTCACGGCGACCAGCCCGGACCTCGGCGCCGGACGACCGGCGTCGGTCTCGGTGTCGACGGTGCTCGTCATGCCGGTGCCTCCTCACGGCCGAACAGCCCGGCCGGGCGCCAGAGCAGCACGACGGCCATCACGATGAAGACGATCGTCTGCGACACGATCGGGAAGTCGGACAGGTACGCCTCGCCCCACGCCTGCACCAGGCCGATGCCGAAGCCGGCGGCGACGGACCCGAAGATCGAGCCCAGCCCGCCGATCACCACCACCGCGAAGACCACGATGATCAGGTCGGCGCCCATCAGCGGGTTCACGGCCCGCATCGGCGCGGCCAGCACCCCGGCCAGCCCGGCGAGGCCGATGCCGAAGCCGAAGACCGGGGTGACCCAGCGCCCCACGTCGATGCCGAACGCCCGGGTCAGCTCGGGCCGCTCGGTCGACGCCCGGACCACCATGCCGACCCGGGTGCGGGTGAGCACCCACCAGACGCCGGCGCAGACGGCGAGCGCGAAGCCGAGGATGAAGACCCGGTAGGTGGGGAAGTCGAAGAGCCCGAAGTCGACCGACCCGCTGAGCGCGGACGGGGTCTCGTACGGGCTGGACTGCACGCCGTAGCGGAGCTTCACCAGGTCCTGGAGGATGAGCGTCAGGCCGAAGGTGAGCAGGAAGTTGTAGAGCGGGTCGAGCCGGGTGAGCCGGTGGATGAAGGCCCGCTCCAGGGCCATGCCGACCAGGGCCAGCCCCACCGGCATGATCACCAACGCCGCCCAGAACGGCACGCCCGCCTCGGTGAGCAGGACGTACGCGCCGAAGGCGCCGAACATGTAGAACGCCCCGTGGGCGAAGTTGACCACCCGCAGCATCCCGAAGATGACCGCGAGCCCGAGGGCGAGCAGGGCGTAGAACGCCCCGCTCACCAGCCCGTTGAACGTGTTCTGCAAGAAGCTGGTCATGCCCTGGTCACATCTTGCAGTCCGCCGACGGGGCGCGGAACGCCTCGGCAGCGGGGATGGTCTTGAGCACCTTGACGTAGTCCCACGGCTCACTGACCTCGGACTGCGGCTTCACCTGGGCGAGGTAGGCGTCGTGGATGACCCGGTGGTCCTCGGCGCGGAACTTGCCGTTGCGCAGGAAGACGTCGTTGACCTCCTTGCCCTCCAGCTCCTTGACGATCGCGTCGGCGTCGTCGGTGCCGGCGGCCTGCGCGGCCTCCAGGTACTGCGTCGCGGCGGAGTAGTTGGCCGCGTGCGCGAAGGACGGCCGGGTACCGGTCTCCTTCTGGAACCGGTCGGCGAACTCGCGGTTCTGCTGGTCGGAGTTCCAGTACCAGGCGTCGGTGTAGGTGGTACCGGCGAGCGCGGCCGGGGTGAGCGAGTGGATGTCGGTGATGAACATCAGGCCGACCGCCAGCCCGACGCCCTTGTCGCGCAGCTTGAACTCGTTGTACTGCTTGACCACGTTGACCAGCTCCGCGCCGGCCTGCATGGTGCCGAGCACCTGCGGCTTCGGGTTGAGCGTCGGCGCCTTGAGCAGGAAGGTGGAGAAGTCGCCGCTGGTGTTCGGGAACGGCGCCCCGTCCTTGCCGACGACCTGCCCGCCGGCGGCGGTGATGGCGGTGGTGAAGCTCTTCTCCATGTCCTGGCCGAAGGCGTAGTTCGGGTAGAGGATGTACCAGTTCTTGCCGACCTGCTCGGTGGTGACCTTGCCCGTTCCGTTGGCCAGCATGTAGGTGTCGTACGCGTAGTGGAACGTGTACTTGTTGCAGCTCTTGCCGGTCAGGTCGGTGGTCGCGGCGCCGATGTTGAAGTAGAGCTTCTTCTTCTCCTTCGCCACGTCGGCCACCCGCAGCGCCGCCGACGAGGTGGGCACGTCGAGGATCAGGTCGACGCCCTGGCGGTCGTACATCTCCTGGGCCTTGCTGTTGGCGATGTCCGGCTTGTTCTGGTGGTCGGCGGTCTCCACGGTGATGTCGCCGGTCACCGCCTTGTCGCCGTGCTTCGCCTTGAAGTCGGCGATGGCCATCTCCACGGCCTTGACCGAGTTCTTGCCGGACAGCTCGGAGTACGCGCCGGACTGGTCGTTCAGCACGCCCAGCACGATCTTGCCCCCGGTCAGCTTCTGGTCGCCGCCCGACTGGGGACCACCGCCGCCGCAGCCCGCGATCAGCACCATCGCCGCCGTCGAAGCCGCGGCCACACCCACCGTCCTACGCATGCCCATCCCTCCACCCCGCGCGCCGCGCGGGTCGTCGAATCGGAATTCAGATGCCGAGGTACGACAGCAGCTCCCGTTCCCGGGAGCGCACCTCGGAGTTGTCCATCGCCTCCACGACGCGTCCCTCGGCCAGCAGGTAGTGCCGGTCGGCGACGCCGGTGGCGAAGTGCAGGTTCTGTTCGACCAGCAGCACGGTCACCCCGTGCCGTTTGGCCTCGCGCAGGAGGTCGCCGACCTGCTGCACGAGCAGCGGCGAGAGCCCCTCGGTCGGTTCGTCGCAGAGCAGCAGCCGGGCGCCCATCCGCAGCACCCGGGCCAGCGCGAGCATCTGCTGCTCGCCGCCGGAGAGCATGGTGGCGGCCGAGTCCCGCCGCTGGTGCAGGGCGGGGAACGCCTCGTACACGCGCTCCAGCGACCACGGGTCGGGCCCGACGGTCGGCGGCAGGGTGAGGTTCTCCGTCACGCTCAGCGTGGCGTAGCTGCCCCGGTCGTCGGGGACCCAGCCGAGCCCCAACCGCGCCCGCCGGTACGCGGCCAGCCTCCCGACGTCCCGCCCGTCCAGCTCGATCCGGCCGCGCTGGCCGGCGTGCAGGCCCATCACGCAGCGCAGCAGGGTGGACTTGCCGGCGCCGTTGCGCCCGACGAGGGTGACCACCTCGCCGGCGGCGACGTCCAGGCTGACGTCCCGCAGCACCTGCGCCTCGCCGTACCAGGCGGACAGGTTCTCAATGCGCAGCATCGGCGGCTCCCAGGTAGGCGGTGATCACGCGCTCGTCGGCGCGCACCTGCTCGTACGGGCCCTCGACGAGGACCTTGCCGGCCTGCAGGACGGTGACGGTGTCGGCGAGCCGCCCGACCACGCTCATGTTGTGCTCGACCAGCACCACCGTCCGGCCCTGCCGGACCCGCGCGACCAGCTCGACGGTGCGGTCGACGTCCTCCAGGCCCATCCCGGCGGTCGGCTCGTCGAGCAGCAGCACCTTCGGGTCCAGCGCGAGGGCGATGGCCAGTTCCAGCGCCCGCTTGCGCCCGTACGCCAGCGCCTCGGCGGGGGCCTCGGACAGCTCGGCCAGCCCGACCATGTCGAGCAGTTCGCCGGCCCGGTCGGTGTAGCGGCGCATCAGCTTCGCCGAGCGCCAGAACCGCCAGCCCAGCCCGCTCGGGCTCTGCAGCGCCAACTCGACGTGCTCCCGCGCGGAGAGCTGCGGGAAGAGGCTGGTGATCTGGAACGACCGGGCCACGCCGAGTCGGGCGACCCGCTCGGGGGGCAGCCCGGTCACGTCGCGGCCGGCCAGCTCGATGCGCCCGCCGCTGGGCCGCAGGAAGCCGGTGAGCAGGTTGAACAGGGTGGTCTTCCCGGCGCCGTTCGGGCCGACGAGCGCGTGGACGCTGTCCGCCGCGATGTCGAGGTCGACCCCGTCGACCGCCCGGAAACCCCGGAAGTCACGGGTCAGCCCGCGGGCCGACAGGAGCGCTTGCCCGGCCATCGCCTACTCCTTCGTAGGTCCGGCGACGACCGGATCGGTGACCGGGGTCACATGGCCGTCGCGTCCTGGAAACCTACGGCGGGGCCGCGATGTCGAACTATGTCGATGGCAGCCACATTCCGGGACGACCGACCGTGCGGGAACGCCACCCCGCCGCCCGGCCACCCCGGCCCGCCGGCATCGACGCCGGTGACTGTGGAGTCACGGCGTACCACGTCATGTGGGCGCGCCACGGCCGCGCCCCACCTGCGTTTCGCCTTGACCGGTGCTCCTAGGGTGATGGCCCCCTCCCGCGAAAGGTGCCGAGCGAAATGCCCTTCGGCTTCACTGTTGCGATCATCTTCGCCGTCGGCCTGGCGATCTCCGGCCTGCTGGCGCTCGCCGCCTCGAATACGTCGACGAAGGGGACCGCCACCCTGGCCGCGGTCGCCTGCCTCGTCGGCGCGGTCGTGTTCACCATCGGCTCCAGCGCCCACTCCGTGCCGATCCGTTCGGTCGGCATCGTCACCAGCTTCGGCAAGCCGACGGGGAAGGTCACCGGCTCCGGCCTGAAGTGGGTGGCTCCCTGGCAGAAGGTCGGCGAGTGGGACGCCGGCCGGCAGAAGTACGACCACATCGGCGGCGACCACTGCGTGCGGGTCCGCACCGGCACCCTCGCCGACGCCTGCGTCGAGGTGCTCGTCGAGTGGCAGGTCAAGCCGGAGAACGCGCCCAAGCAGTTCATGGACTACAAGGGCGACTTCGACAGCTTCCGGGGCCAGCGGGTGGGCGTGCAGCTCGACAGCGCCGTCAACGACGCCTTCGCCACCTACAACCCGCTCGAGAAGATCGACTCGAACACCGGCAGCCTGAACGTGGACCTGAAGCCCTTCGCCGAGAGCATCAAGACAAGCGCCGAGTCGCGGCTCTCCAGCGACGTCGACATCCTGTCGGTGACGATCACCCGGGTCAACCACGACGACAAGACCGAGGGCAACATCAAGGCCTTCCAGGACAAGCTCGCCCAGACCCGCAACCTGGAGCAGGACCGGAAGAACGCCGCCATCCAGAAGCAGATCACCGAGACCAACGCGAAGGTCGACAAGGTGTCGCGGTGCCTGGAGATCGCCGAGCGCAACGGCAGCAACCCCGGCCTCTGCATCAACCCCGGGATCGTCACCGGCGCCAAGTGACGGCCGGCCGACGTCGACCCCGCCCTCGGCCCCGCCCCGGCCTCAGCCGGTGAGCGCGTCCAGGGCGAGGTCGACGTCGGCCTCGGTGGAGTAGACGTGGAAGGACGCCCGCACCCGGCCGGCACGCACCGCCGCCCGGACGCCGGCTCGCTCCAGCCGCTCCGCCGCGCCCGGCACCTCCACCGCGACGATCGCGCTCTCCCCCGGCGGACGACCCAGCCCGGCGAGGAACCGGTTGGCCAGGGCGACGTCGTGCGCGTGCACGGCCGGCACCCCGATCTCGGCGAGCAGTTCCAGTGCGGGGGCCGTGCCGACCCAGCTGAACCACGCCGGCGAGATGTCGAACCGGCGCGCGTCCCCGGCCAGGCGCAGCGGCAGGCCGTAGTAGGAGGCGTGCGGGTCGTCCCCCGCGTACCAGCCGGCGGCGTCGGGGCGCAGCCGCTCCCGCAGCGCGGGCGCCAGGTAGGCGAACGCGGAGCCGCGCGGGGCCATCAGCCACTTGTACGCGCCGACCGCGACCAGGTCGGCGAGGCTCGCGTCGAACGGCAGCCAGCCACACGCCTGGGTGGCGTCGACCGCGACGAACGCGCCGTGCGCCCGGGCCGCCGCGACCACCTCGGCGTACGGGGCGACCGCGCCGTCGGCCGACTGCACCAGACTGAACGCGACCAGGTCGGTGTCGGCGTCGATCGCGTCGACGAGCCCGGCCAGCGGCACGGTACGCACCCGCACGCCCCGCTCGACCTGCACCAGCCACGGGAAGAGGTTGGAGGTGAACTCGACCTCCGGCACCACGACGGTCGCGCCGGCGGGCAGGGCGGCGGCGACCGGGGCCAGCAGCTGCGAGACCGTGCTGCCGACCGCGACGTCGGCGACCGGCACCCCGACCAGGCCGGCGAAGGCGGCCCGCGACCGCTCGGTGGCCTGGCCCCAGCCCTCCCACGACGTGCGCCCGGCCCGCCAGTCGGTCAACGCCTCCTGCACCGCGTCCCACACCGGATCGGGCGGGAGCCCGTAGCTGGCGGTGTTCAGCCAACCCGGCTGCGGCTGCCACAACTTCTGCGCCTGTGCGATCTCCACCCCACCGACGCTAGCCACCCCCGCCGCGTACCGGGATGGCCAATCCCGCGCTCGCGGCCCCGGGTGGCTGGTTCAGGTCGCCGCGCACAGGGCGTGCAGACCGCGTCGCACCTCGTCGAGCCCCCGGTCGAGGTCCCAGGCGGCGATCTCGTGCAGCGGGTGGCGCTCGCGCAGGAGCCGGACCAGTTCCAGGCCGACGAGGTAGCCGCAGCGGCGCGGCAGGTCGCCCCGGTGGGCGCTGTCGCGCATGAGGAACCAGGCGGCGTACCGGTCGAGGTCGGTGGCGTCCACGTCGGCGGCGATCCGGTGCAGGATCTCCGGCCAGCGGCGCCGGCAGTCGGCGAGCCACCGCCGGTGGGTGGTGCCCATCCAGAGGTACTCGTCGTCAGGTCGTCGCGGGTCCAGCTCGGCCGTCACCTGGGTGGCCAGCCCCTCGGTGAGCAGCGCGTGGGCGACCCCGTGCTCCGGCCAGTCCCGGATGCGGGCCAGCCGGTCGTGCACCACGTGCGCCACCTCGTGCCGGACCAGCAGCTCGTCGTGCTCCGGCTCGCCGATCCGCTCGACGGCGAGGAACAGGGCGAAGCGGCCCCGGAACTCGTCGGCCCAGCCGTTGGCCTGCTCCAGCCCGACCAGCAGGACGCAGTCGAGGGGTTCCCCGTCGCCGGGCCAGCCCATCGCCCGGCCCACCCCGGCGACGGTGGCGGGCAGCAGCGCCGCCAGCCGCTCCGCGCGCGCGGCGAACACCGCCTCCCGCCCGTGCAGCCGCTCCAGGACACCTTCGAGGTCGTCCACCCCGGACCAGTCGCCCTGGCGGTCCAGCGCCGCGTACAGGTCGCGGTGGGGCGCCAGGTAGTGCGTCCGCCACAGCTCCGCCCACCGCTGCCGGGGGACGTGCGCGGTGCGGTGCGCGTACGCCAGGAAGTCCGGCACCAGGTCGCGGACCCGCAGCGGGCTCGCGACTGCCTCCCCGGCGGGCACGGTCATGCCCGCGATCATGCCGCATCCGCCGCGGCCCCGCTCGATCGTCAGTCGAGGCGGTCGGCGCGGTGCAGCAGGTACCGCCGCTCGACCTGGTTCTCCGTCAGGGCGGCCGCCTCGCGGTACCGCGTCGCCGCGCCTTGCGCGTCGCCGGTCATCTCGAGCAGGTGGGCGCGCACCGCGCGTTCCCGTTGCCGGGTCAGCGGTTCCCGGTCGAGCCCGAAGCGCCGGTTGAGGTCGTCGAGCAGGGCCAGCCCCCGGGCTGGCCCGTACGCCCGGGCCACCGCGACCACCCGGCTCAGCCGCACCGGCGCGGTGGGGTGCAGTCGTTCGAGCCACAGGTAGAGCGCCGCGATCTGCAGCCAGTCGGTGTTCTCCGGCGGCCCGGCGCCGGCGTGCACGGCCGCGATCGCCGCCTGCAACTGGTAGGGGCCCACCTCACGCCGGTGCCAGACGCTGTCGATCAGCGCGGTGCCCTCCCGGATGAGGTCGGGGTTCCACCGGTTCCGGTCCTGCTCGTCCAGCGGCACCAGCTCGTCGTCACGACCGGTGCGGGCGGCGCGCCGCGACTCGGTGAGCAGCATCAGCGCGAGCAGGCCGGCGACCTCGGCGTCGTCAGGCAGGCCGGCGTGGAGCATCCGGGCCAGCCGGATCGCCTCGCGGGTCAGGTCCACGCGGGCGAGTTCGGCCCCGGCGGAGGCCGTGTAGCCCTCGTTGAAGATCAGGTAGAGGACCCGCGTCACCGCGGTCACCCGGTCGTGCCGGTCGGCGTCGGTCGGCGGGATGAAGCGGGCGCCGGCGCGGGCCAGTTGCTGCTTGGCGCGGCTGATCCGGGTACCCATGGTGGCTTCGGTCGTCCCGTGGGCGTGCGCGATCTCGGCGGTCGTCAGACCCCCCACCGCGCGCAGCGTGAGCGCCACCTGGGAGGTGGCGCTCAGCGCCGGGTGGCAGCAGAGCAGCAGCAGGGTGAGGCTGTCGTCGGTCTCCGGCGCAGGGGAGGCCAGCCGGGCGGGTTCCCGCATGGCCAGTTCGACTGTTCCGGCTTCCCGCTCGCGTCGGCGCCGGGCCCCCTCGGAGCGGAGCAGGTCGACCATCCGCCGGTAGCCGATCCGGATCAGCCAGCTGCGCGGGTTCTCCGGCACGCCGTCGACCGGCCACGCCCGGCTCGCGGCGAGCAGTGCCTCCTGCACCGCGTCCTCGGCGACGTCGAAGTGCCCGAAGCGCCGCACCAGCGCGCCGAGCACCTGCGGCGCCTCGGTACGCAGCAGGTGCTCGACGTCCGTGGGCATGCCGGCGTCCCCCTTCGCACCCGCGCCCGGGCCTGCGCCCGCAACGGGTGCGGGCCGGCGCGGATGGGTCACATGCCGTGAAGTCCTCGCCCATGATCGGCCGGACCTCGATGGGCTCACCCAGTGCCTCGACGATCCGCGAGGCGATCTCGACGGCCCGTTCCCGACTCGCCACGTCGATGACGGCGAAGCTGGCCAGGACCTCCTTCAGCTCGGCGAACGGCCCGTCGGTGGCGACCACACCGGCCGGGGTCGGGCGGACGGTGGCGCTGACCACGGGGTGGCCGAGGCCCTCGCTGCCGACGAGCTCGCCGGTCTCGGTCAGCTCCCGCTCGAACCTCTGGTACGCGGCGAACGCGGCCATCGCCTCCTCGGACGGGACGTCGGCGGTCGCGCCGTCCCAGGCAGCGGCCGGCGTGTAACTGAGCAGCAGGTATTTCACAGGTTCTCTTCCTGGTCGGCCTGGATCGACGGTACGTGGGGTCAGGCGGAACGGCGCAGGGAGCCGAGGCCGAGGCCGAGTGCGCGACGCTGTGCCAGGACATCCGGTCGACCGGTCCGGCGAGGGCACCGGTCAGCAGCAGGCGGGCGGGTGAGTGGCGCGCGGTGGGGGCGGCGAGGGTGGCCACGGGTTCCTCCTTGGTGGGTTCCTGCCGCTACCTCGTGGCCGGCCCGGGGATCTCGACACGGCCGTGCGGTGATCGGGGTCACATCAGGCGCGTGTCGAGACCCGCCGGCCGCCTCCGAGGTACCGGCGACGACCCATCAAGGAGGACGAGATGTCTGAGACCCATCAGCCGAGCGCCGACCTGACGGCCCTGGACCGCCTGGTCGGCACCTGGACGGTCACCGGCGGGGCAGAGGGAACCGTGACGTACGAATGGATGGAGGGCCGGTTCTTCCTGCTCCAGCGCGTCGCGCTCACCCAGTTCGGCCAGCCCGTCACCGGCCTGGAGGTGATCGGCAACCTGCGCCCGTTCGGCGAGCCCGTGAGCGCGGACGTGGTGTCGCGGTTCTACGACTCGACCGGCAACACCCTCGACTACGTCTACGAGCTGACCGGCGACAAGCTGACGATCTGGGGCGGCGCGAAGGGCAGCCCGGCGTACTACCACGGCACGTTCAGCGCCGACGACACCACGGTCACCGGTGAGTGGGTCTACCCCGGCGGGGGCGGCTACCCCTCGACCATGACCCGGGTCTGACCTCGGCCCACCCCGCCGGCCAGGCTGGCCGGCGGGGTGGTGGCGTCAGCTGACGTTGGCGGGGCCGAGGACGCTCTTCAGGTCGCCCATCAGCGCGGTGGTGGCCGCCACCCGGAACGGCCCCAGCCGCAGGGTGGTGGTCCGGCCGCCGTTGAGCAGCTTGACGTGCACCTCGGTGTCGCCCGGATGCAGCACCAGGGTCTCCTTGAGCCGCTCCACCAGCGGCGGGGTGCACCGGTGCACCGGAATGGTCAGGGTGACCGGCTTGCTCCCCGGGGTGCTGCTGACGTCCGGCATGGACATGTCCATCGCCATGATCCGGGGCGTGTCGTCGCGCCGGTCCACCCGCCCCTTGACCACCACGATGGCGTCCTCGGCGATGTACTGCCCGATCACCTCGTAGGTGTTGGGGAAGAAGAGGGCCTCCACGCCGCCGGCGAGGTCCTCCAGGGTGGCCGACGCCCAGGCCCGGCCCTGCTTGGTGACCCGCCGCTGCACCCCGGAGAGGATGCCGGCGAGGGTGACCACGGCCCCGTCCGGGACGGTGCCCTCCTCGGACAGGGAGGCGATGGTGCAGTCCGCCGCCGCGCCGAGGACGTGCTCCAGGCCGAAGAGCGGGTGGTCGGAGACGTAGAGGCCGAGCATCTCGCGTTCGAAGGCGAGCTTGTCGCGCTTGTCCCACTCCCCGTCGCCGATGACCGGCATCACCGTGGTGCTGTTGGTCTCCGCGTCGCCGAAGCCGGCGCCGAAGAGGTCGTACTGGCCGACGGCCTCCTTGCGCTTGACGTCGGCGTACGCGTCGATCGCCTCCGCGTGCACCGTGAGCAGCGCCTTGCGGGAGTGCCCGAGCGAGTCGAACGCCCCGGCCTTGATCAGCGATTCGATGGTCTTCTTGTTGCAGACCACGGCGTCGACCTTCGACAGGAAGTCGTAGAAGTCGGCGTACTCGCCCTTCTCGTCCCGGCAGCGCATGATCGCGGCGACGACGTTGGCGCCGACATTGCGCACCGCGCCGAGGCCGAACCGGATCTCCTTGCCGACCGGGGTGAACGGCCCCGCGGAGGTGTTCACGTCCGGCGGCAGCACCTGGATGCGCATCCGGCGGCACTCCGAGAGGTAGAGCGCCATCTTGTCCTTGTCGTCGCCGACGGAGGTGAGCAGCGCCGCCATGTACTCGGCCGGGTAGTGCGCCTTCAGGTACGCCGTCCAGTACGACACCAGCCCGTACGCCGCCGAGTGCGCCTTGTTGAAGGCGTAGCCGGCGAACGGGACCAGCACGTCCCAGACCTTCTGGATCGCCTCGTCCGAGTAGCCCCGCTCCCGGCAGCCGTCCCGGAAGGGGATGAACTCCTTGTCGAGGATCTCCTTCTTCTTCTTGCCCATCGCGCGGCGCAGCAGGTCGGCCTGGCCGAGGGTGTAGCCGGCGAGGATCTGCGCGGCGCGCTGCACCTGCTCCTGGTAGACGATCAGGCCGTAGGTGGGCGCGAGGATCTCGCGCAGCGGTTCCTCCAGCTCCGGGTGGATCGGGGTGATCTCCTGGAGGTTGTTCTTGCGCAGCGCGTAGTTGGTGTGCGAATCGACGCCCATCGGGCCGGGCCGGTAGAGCGCGAGGACGGCGGAGATGTCCTCGAAGTTGTCCGGCTTCATCATCCGCAGCAGGGAGCGCATGGGCCCGCCGTCGAGCTGGAACACGCCCAGGGTGTCGCCCCGGGCCAGCAGCTCGTACGCGGGCCTGTCGTCCAGCGGCAGCGCCAGCAGCTCCAGCTCCTTGCCGTGGTTGAGCTGGATGTTCTTCACCGCGTCGTCGATGATCGTCAGGTTGCGCAGGCCGAGGAAGTCCATCTTCAACAGCCCGAGCGACTCGCACGTCGGGTAGTCGAACTGGGTGATGATGACCCCGTCGGAGTCCCGGCGCATGAGCGGGATGTGGTCGATGATCGGCTCGGCGGACATGATGACGCCGGCGGCGTGCACGCCGGTCTGCCGGATCAGCCCCTCGATGCCCCGGGCGGTGTCGATGACCTTCTTGACGTCCGACTCCGCCTCGTACATGCCCCGGAGCTCGCCGGCCTCGGCGTAGCGGGGGTGCTTGGGGTCGAAGATGCCCTCCAGGGGGATGTCCTTGCCCATCACGGCAGGGGGCATCGCCTTGGTGATCCGGTCGCCCACCGCGTACGGGTAGCCGAGCACCCGGGCCGAGTCCTTGATCGCGGCCTTCGCCTTGATGGTGCCGAAGGTGGCGATCTGGGCGACCTTGTCCTCGCCCCACTTGTCGGTGACGTACTTGATGACCTCACCGCGCCGGCGCTCGTCGAAGTCGATGTCGACATCCGGCATGGAGACGCGCTCGGGGTTGAGGAACCGCTCGAAGATCAGGCCGTGCGGGATCGGGTCGAGGTCGGTGATGCCCAGCGCGTACGCGACAAGCGAGCCGGCGGCCGAGCCACGGCCCGGGCCCACGGCGATGCCCTGGTTCTTGGCCCACTGGATGAAGTCGGCGACCACGAGGAAGTACGAGGGGAAGCCCATCTGGATGATGACGCCCAGCTCGTACTCGGCCTGCCTGACGTGCCCCTCGGGGATGCCGCCGGGGTAGCGCCGCTCCAGCCCGGCGAAGGTCTCCTTGCGGAACCAGGACTCCTCGGTCTCCCCCTCCGGGACGGGGAAGCGCGGCATCAGGTTGTGGAACTCGAACATCCCCGCGGGGTCGACCTTCTCGGCCACCAGCAGGGTGTTGCGGCAGCCCTCCAACCAGAAGTCGGAGTTGTCGACGGCGCGCATCTCGTCGGCGGACTTGATGTAGTAGCCGCTGCCGTCGAACCGGAACCGGTTCGGGTCGGCGACGTTCGCCGCCGTCTGCACGCAGAGCAGCACGTCGTGCGCCTCGGCCTGGGACTCGTGGGTGTAGTGCGAGTCGTTCGTGACCACCGGCGGGATGTCCAGCTTGCGGGAGATGTCGTGCAGCTCCTGGCGGACCCGGCTCTCGATGCTGATGCCGTGGTCCATGACCTCCAGGAAGTAGTTCTCCTTGCCGAAGATCTCCTGGTACCGCGCGGCGGCCTTGAGCGCCTCGTCGTACTGGCCCAGGCGCAGCCGGGTCTGCACCTCGCCGGAGGGGCAGCCGGTGGTGGCCATCAACCCGTCGGAGTTCGCGGCGAGCAGCTCCGCGTCCATCCGCGGCCACTTGACGAAGAACCCCTCCGTGTACGACCGGCTGGTGAGCTTGAAGAGGTTGTGCAGGCCTGTCTTGTTCTTCGCCCAGATGGTCATGTGGGTGTAGCCGCCGCTGCCGGAGACGTCGTCGCTCTTCTGCTCCGGCCGGCCCCACTTCACCCGCTGCTTGTGGAACCGCGACTCCGGCGCCACGTACGCCTCGATGCCGAGGATCGGGGTGACGCCGGCGGCCATCGCCTGCTTGTAGAAGTCGTTCGCGCCGTGCATGTTGCCGTGGTCGGTCATCGCCACCGCCGGCATGCCCTGCCGCTTGACCTCGGCGAAGAGGTCCTTGAGCCGGGCCGCCCCGTCGAGCATCGAGTACTCCGTGTGCACGTGCAGATGCGCGAACGAATCGCCCATGCGTGGCGCCCCCCGGGTCGGATCATGGGATGGTCGAGCTCGGACGGCCTACCCTATCGCCGCCGCCGAAGGCGGCTCCAGACGCCGCGCGGACAGGGCCGGGCCGGGTGGCGCGCGTCTCTCCGCCGGCCCCGCCCCGCACGCTCGGCGGGCCCACGACGGCCGCCGGCAGTCGGTTCCCGGACTCGGGGCGCCCCGATCGGCGGCGGCGGCCGTAGCCTGGGCGGACGGTATCCGGCGAGCATTGGACGACCTGATGCCCCTCCCGGACGGTGTCGAGGAGCTGGTCGAGTCGGCGGCGCGCGGCGATCCCGTGGCGCTCGACGCGCTGCTGGTCGCGGTCCGCCCGGAGGTGCTGCGGCTCTGCGCCCGCCTGCTGCCGAACCGGGAGGACGCCGAGGAGGCGTGCCAGGACGCGCTGCTCGCGCTGGCCCGGGGCGTCGGCCGGTTCGAGGGCCGCTCGTCGTTCCACACCTGGCTGTACCGGCTGACGGCCAACCGGGCCCGCTCGACGTACCGGGTGCTGCGGCGGCGCTGGCTGGTGGAGGCCGGCGGCGTGCCGCTGCCGGAGCCGGTGGACCCGCGCCGCACGAGCGTGGTCGCCGGCACCCGGCTGGACCTGCTCGACGCGCTCGACGCGCTGCGCCCCGAACTCGCCGAGGCGGTGACCCTGCGCGACGTCCTGGGGCTGGGCTACCGGGAGATCGCCGGCCTGCTCGGCGTGCCGGAGGGCACCGTCAAGTCGCGGATCCACGAGGCCCGCCGGCAGCTGCGCCACCGGCTCTCCGGTGAGCCCGCCGCCGGCGAGGGCCGGCGGTGACGGCGACGGGCCGCCGCCGGGGCGCGCCGCGCGGCTCCGGTGATTCCGGCGGCTCCGGCGGCTCGCGGTTCTCCGCGCCGCGGCTCGCCGGGATCGCGGTGGTCGCCGTGACCGTTGCCGTGCCGCTCGCGGGGTGCGGCGGCGGGGACGCTCCCGTCTCGCCGCTGCCCGTGCAGGCGCCGGCCTCCCGCTCCCCCGGCCCGGCGTCGCCCTCCCCGTCGGCCCTCCCGCCATCGGCCTCCCCGCCGTCGCCGAGCACGCCAGGCCGTCCGCCGGGCACGTCGGCCGTCGTCCCGCCGTCCCGCCGGCCCCCGCCGGCTGCGCCCCCGACGGCCGCCGCCGGGCGTACGCCCACCGCGACGCGCTCGCCGGGCGAACTGCCCGGCACCTGCTTCGGGGCGGTACGCCACGACCTCGTGCTGGCCGAGACCGAGCTGGCGCTGGTGCGCTCGCTCTGCTTCGCGACCGGCGGGGTGCTGCGGATCATCGGCATCGGGCCGGGTGAGGTCGGCGTGGACCGGGAGGACCTGGTCTCCCACAGCTACGAGGCGGGGGTGGTCGACATCCGGTTCGTCCGCCCCGGCACGGTGGACGTGCTGATCCCCCAAGGCGGTACGACGCACACGGTCACGGTGGTGGTGCGCTAACTCCGACGGAGGGCGGTGCGCGGCGGGGCCGTACGCCCCCGTCGATGGCGGCCCCCTCGCCGTCGGGCTGACCTGCCGTTTCCCTAGGCTGGACCGTCATGACGGAGCGGAAGACGATTCTCGTGACCGGCGCCACCGGCAATCAGGGCGGCGCCACGGCCCGCCGGTTGCTCCAGGACGGCTGGCAGGTGCGGGCACTCGTCCGCGATCGGGCCAGGCCGGCCGCGTGCCTCCTCGCGGAGCAGGGCGCCACCCTGGTCGAGGGGGACATGGACGATGCCGGGTCGCTACGCGCGGCGATGCGCGGCGTGCACGGTGTCTTCAGCGTCCAGGCCCTGGCACACACTCCGGACGGCCTCGCGGCCGAGGTCAGGCAGGGCAGGACGGTCGCCGACGTGGCCGGGGAGACCGGTGTCGCACACCTGGTCTACAGCTCGGTGGGCGGCGCGGAGCGCCGGACCGGCATCGACCACTTCGAGACCAAGGCCGAGATCGAGCGGCACATCCAGGCGTCGGGCCTGCCCGCGACCATCCTGCGCCCGGCGTTCTTCATGAACAATCTCCTCCACCACGCCGACGCTGAGGGAGAACGGGTCCTGCGCCTCCAGGTCCTTCCCGACCGACCGCTGCAGATGATCGCCTCCGACGACGTGGGCCGCATCGCCGCGTACGCCTTCGCGCACCCGGCGGACCACCTGGGCGCGCAGATCGAGATCGCCGGGGACGAGTTGACCTTCACCCGGGTCGCCGAGATCTACGAGGCGCTCACCGGCACCCCCACCCGCCTGGAACCGCAGCCGGTCGAGCACCGCATGTACGCCTGGTTCGCCGAGAGCGGATACCAGGCCGACATCGCCGGCCTGCGGAACCGGTTCCCCTGGCTGCTGACGTTCGAGGAGTTCCTGCGCGACCGCCTCGGCCGGGCGGCGGCGTCCGCTCCGCACTAGGCCGTGTCTCGTAGATCTTGGATGGCCGACCGGCGTGTCTGCCAAGCTCTGCAACGGACTCGTCACACCGTTGACATCGGCTCGAATGCCGGTCCGTTGTCGCTCACACGACCGGCCGCCATCATGATCCGCCGTCCGTCCGTATTCGCCGTACGCGCGTTCGTGCCTGTTCGGGCGGCGTTGCCAAGCACGCGGAACAGCCCCGCGTGGGCTACAACAAGAACCACGGAGGCAAGGCCGGTAGCGGCTTGCAGGCCACGAAGAACCCGAGCGGCGAAGACATCAAATGGCTCGCTGTCCCCAGGAAGGTCCGTCGATGTGCCGTCTCTCCAGGCAGCCAGCGCACCTGGAAACGTCACCTCGATCTCCTCGACCGTAAGTCCCGTAATCGTCCTACTCCAACGTTCGCGAAGGTCCGGAAATTCTGCCGGACGGTCAAGCTCAAGAGCCTGGGCGACGATGAGGCCCGTCTCTCGCGCACGACTCAGATCGGACGTGACCACGGCGCCGATCTCCGCGCCGCGACAGCGCTGAACAAGATCGATAGCTTGCCGTCGACCAAGATCAGTAAGTGGCGGATCTGCTTGCCCGGCCCAACGTCGCTCGCCGTTCCAAGTTGACTGCCCATGGCGAACGACGATGAGCTCTCCAAAGGTCATCAGCCCATGCTCGCACAACACTTCAGAGGGATTCCGGCCCAAGATCCGACAGGCAGGGCCGTACATGGCCGGCTCGTGGATCTCGGGTGAAGTCGCGTAGCCAGATCTTGATCGTGGCGACGTCGACGGTGGCCTGGTACATGAACTCTCTCTTGTCGTAGCGGGTGGCCACGGCCCGGAACTGCCTGAGCTTGTTGATCGCCCGCTCGACCGTGTTGCGCTGCTTGTACAGGTCCCGGTCGAAGGCCAGCGGGCGCCCGCCGCGGCTGCCCTTGGCCTTGCGTGCGGCGAGCTGGTCCTTCTTCTCGGGGATCACCGCGGCGATCCGGCGTCGACGCAGCTCGGCCCGGATCTTCCTGTTCGTGTACGCCTTGTCCGCCAGCAGCCGGCCGGGCCGGGTCCGCGGCCGGCCGACCCGGCGCCGGATGCGGATACCGTCCATGACGGGGGCGAACCCGATGCTGTCGTGGCGCTGCCCGGCGGTCAGGGCCGCGCTGACCGGCCGGCACCGGCGGTCGGCGGCCAGGTACAGCTTGGTGCTCAGCCCGCCGCGGGACCGACCGAGCGCCTCACGATCACCCGATTTGCCCGGTGCCGACTGCCCCCTTTGCCCGGCACGACCTCACCGTCGAGGTCCTTGGGCGGGTCGTGGCGGGCGCCGGCGGCGTGCTGGTGTGCGCGGACCACGGTCGAGTCCACGCCCAGCGTCCAGTCGTCGCCCTCCTCGGCGTCGCAGTCGATGCGCAGCGCGCCGCAGACCGCCGCCCACGTCCCGTCCAGAGCCCAGCGGCGTTTGCGCTGGTTGACGGTCTTCCACGGGCCGAACCGGGCGGGCAGGTCCCGCCAGGTGATCCCGGTCCGCTCCCGGAACAAGATCCCCGAGACCCGTCGTACGGTGATCCCGCCACCGGCCACCACGCGGCGCATCCGCCGGCAACAACGGCTTCAGCGACTCCCACTCGGCATCGGTGAGCTCTAACCGTCCAGACACGACAAACGTGATACCAGCTCACGCCCCACAGATCCACGAGACACGCCCTAGCCCACCCTCACCCCGGCCAGCAGCGTGTCGACGAAGTCGGCCCGGCTGCCGGGCGGGGGCGTGATCTGCACGTAGACCAGGCCGGCGCGGCCGGGTGCGAGCCCGGCGGCCTCGACCACCTCGGGCCGCCCCCGGTCACAGGTGAACCGGGCCACCACCCAGTCCACGCCCGCCTGTCGGGTGCGGCGTACGGGCGCGGCGACACACGCCGCGTGGGGACGCTCGGCGACGAATCCCGCCGGGCTGGTGCGTGCGGCGATGCTGGCGGAGAGCCCGACGAAGGCACCCGGCACGGTGGGGTCGGCCGCCCACCGGTGCGGGTCGGGCGACATCACCAGGGCCGGTTCGAGCCGGCCGTCGGGTCCGTACCGGCCGGCCCAGCCGGTGCCGGTGGCCCGCCACCCGAGCGGCAGCGCGACGGTGACCGGCCCGCTCGTCCAGCTTCCGGCGTCCCGCCGGCCCGCCGTGTCGTCGCCGGCGGTGGACAGGGCCGCCAGGAGGGTCAGGACCCCCAGCGCCAGCGCGCCGAGCCGCCGCCGGGCGACCGGCCGCCCCTCCGTGCGCGCCCACCGGGCCGGATGCCTGACCGTCCCGGCGGCCGGCGCGGGGACAGCCGAGGCGGGGGCAGCCGGCACGGAAGCGGCCGAGGCAAGGGCGGCCGGTGCAGGGGCGGCCGGGACGGGGGCGGCCGGGACGGGGGCGGCCGGGACGGGGGCGGCCGGGACGGGGGCGGCCGGGACGGGAGCGGCCGGGACGGGAGCGGCCGGGACGGGAGCGGCCGGGACGGGAGCGGCCGGGACGGGAGCGGAGGCAGCTGGGGCGGAGGCGGCCGGGGCGGGGCGGCGCAGGGCGGCGCGGAAGGCGGTGGCGTCCAGGTACCGGTCCGCGGCGCGGGGCGCGGTGGCCCGCCGCAGGACCGCCGCCACCTCCGGCGGGGCGCCCCCACCCGCCGCCTGTGCGACGGCGACGGCACCGGGGGCGGCGCCTGGAGCGGCACCGACATCGGCGGCCGGGGCGAAAAGGCGGAGGCCGAGCCGGCCCAGCGCGTACACGTCGGCGCGGGTGTCGACGATGGCGAACGGGTCGTCCTGCTCCGGGGCCATGTAGCCGGGGGTGCCGGCCCGGGCGGTGAGACCGGAGGCGGCGGCGAGGGCCTTGGCCAGCCCGAGGTCGGCGATCAGCACCCGCTCGCCGTCGGGGCCGGAGCGGAACAGGACGTTGCCCGGGCTCAGGTCGCGGTGCACCACGCCGTGCCGGTGCAGGACGGCGACGCCGGCGGCGATCTCGGCCAGCAACTCCAGGGCGGCGGGCGCCGGCACCGGCCCGGCGGCCAGCCGGTCGCGCAGGCTGCCGCCGTCGGCCCAGGTCAGCACCGAGTACGGCCGGCCGTCGGCCAGTTCGCCGACCCCGTGGACGCGGACCAGCCGCTCGTCGTCGAGCCGGCGCAGCAGGCGGGCCTCGTCCAGGAAGCGCTCCCGTACCCGCAGGTCGTGGTGCCAGTTCTCGGCCAGCACCTTGATCGCCACCCGGGAGTCGAGCACCGGGTCGTGGGCCAGCCACACCGTCGCGAACGACCCCGTGCCCAGCAGCCGCTCGATCCGGTAGGGCCCGATCCGCCCCGGACTGGTCACCGCACCACCCCCGACACCGGCACCGCCGGTCGCCGTTCCGCCTCGACAGTAGACGGCGCAGCGGGCCGGGGGCAGCCCGCGACCGCCACGCGGGGTCGGCGCGTCGGGCGGGCAGGGGCGCACCGGTCGGGGCCTGCCGGTCGGGCGCATCGGTCGGGGCGCCTAGGTCCGGGCGCTCGGTCGGGAAACCGACGAACCGATCCGGCCGAACGGGTGACCAACAGGACAAGGACACCCGCACTCCCGAGGAGGAGATCCCCGTGCACCGTCTCTCGTACACCGTCGTCACCGCCCTGCTGGCCACGGCCGGGCTCGTGCCGATCACCGCGGCGGCACCCGCCGCCGCCGCGCCCACGCCGGCCGCCGTCGCCGTCGCCGGGAACCTGTCCGAACGTGCCGACGGCCGATTCGGCGCGGGCACGGACGGCGCTGCCCGCCCGGCCGCCGCCGACCCCGACGAGGTCCGGCTCATCAGCGTCCGGGGCGCGGGGCCGTTCCGGATCGGGGCCGACCTGGCCCGCCTGTCGGCGGCCGGCCTCATCGACTGGGTGGCTACCGGCTGCGACGGCACGGTCCACGCCGGCGTCACCGGGGCCTGGGCGGGCAAGATCCTGCTGGCCTTCCGCGACGGGCGGCTGGTGGAGGTGGGCACCGCCACCGCGCCGCCGCGCACGCCCGCCGGGGCGGGGGTGGGCATGTCCTTCGCCGCCCTGGAGGAGATCTACGGCCCGCGGGGCTCGATGATCCGCAACGACGCGGGCGACGACTCGGCCTATCTGGTGCGCGTCGGTTCCCGGGTGGAGCTGTTCACCGGCCACCCGATCCGGCCGGGGGTCGGCTACCTCCAGGTCGGGCCGGCGTCCGTCGTCGAGCGCGGCTTCCGGGAGGGCCGGTCCTGCTGAGCGACCGGCACCCGCGGCGGCGGATCCCTTCGAGGGGTCCGCCGCCGTCCGTTTCGCCCGAACACACTGATGTTGGTGCGCACGATGATGTAGCGGTGGACGATAGTGTGTGCCACACAGTATGGTGTGACGCATGGTTAGCGATGAGATCCTGCGAACGCACCTCCAGGAGTTGCGCCGGGGCACCGTGGTGGTGGCCAGCCTCGTCGCGCTGCGCCGGCCCGACTACGGTTACGCGTTGCTGCAACGCCTCTCCGACCACGGCTTTCCGGTCGACGCCAACACGCTCTACCCGCTGCTGCGGCGGCTGGAGGAGCAGGGGCTGCTGACCAGCGAGTGGAACACCGAGGAGAGCCGGCCGCGCAAGTTCTACCGGACCAGCGAGGAGGGCGAGTCGGTGCTGGGCCGGCTCCTCACCGACCTCGCCACAGTGCAGACCTCCCTGACCGGGCTGATCGAAGGAGCCGACCGATGAGCACCCTGACCGACCGATACCTCACCGCGACCCTGCGTTCGGTGCCGGTCGCGCGCCGCGCGGAGATCGACACCGAGCTGCGCGCCTCGATCGCGGACATGGTCGAGGGCCGTACGGCCGGCGGGCAGGACGCCGCCGCCGCCGAGCGGGAGGTGCTCACCGAACTGGGCGACCCGGACAAGCTCGCCGCCCGCTACGCCGACCGCCGGTTGCAGCTCATCGGCCCGGCCTACTACCTGGCCTGGTCGCGGCTGATGAAGCTGCTGCTCAGCTTCATCCCGGCCCTGGTCGGCGTGCTGGCCGGCCTGCTCAGGGTCGCCGACGGCGGCAACGCGGGCGAGGGGATCGGCGCGGGCATCACCACCGCCTTCCAGGTGGCCGTCCAGATCGCCTTCTGGGTGACAGTGGTCTTCGCGGTGCTGGAGCGCACCAAGACCCCCCTGCACCTGCCCGCGTGGAGCGTCGACCAGCTTCCGGAGGACACGACCGACCGGCAGATCACCCTCACCGACATCGCCGCCTCGGTCACCTTCCTGGCGCTGGTCATCGCCTACCTGCCGATGCAGCACTTCCGCTCGTTCGTGCCCACCGACGACGGCGAGAACCTGCCGATCCTCGACCCGGCGCTGTGGAGCTTCTGGCTGCCGTTCCTGATCGCGGTGCTGGTGGCCACGATCGGCCTGGAGTTCGCCAAGTACCGGGTCGGGCGCTGGACCTGGTCGCTGGTCGCGGTCAACGCGGTGCTCGGCCTGGCGTTCGCGGCGCCGGTGGTCTGGCTGATGTCGACCGACCGGCTGCTCAACCCCGAGTTCGTGGCCCGTTTCGAGTGGCTCGGCGAGGGCGACAACCTGAACCTGGTGGCGACCGCCGTGATCGCCGGCACGGTGCTGGTGACGCTCTGGGACATCCTCGACAGCGCCGTCAAGACGTGGCGCAACCGCACCTGATCCACCACCGTCACGGCCCGGCGCGCCACGCGTGCCGGGCCGTGACGCGTCCGGTCCCGCGACGGGCCGGGCCGCCCCGACCGGGTGCCGGATCGGCGGCGCCCGGCGGGATGAGATCCTGACCTGGATGAACAGCGACACCGACGAGGACTGGCGGCGCCCGGGGCCCACCCCGGAGCAGCGCCGGCTGGACGTCTACATCGGACTGGCCGCGACCGTCCTGGCGCTGTTCAGCCTGACCCTGGCCCGCAGCGCCGGAGCGTTCCTGCTCGGCCCGCCGCCGTCCGGCCCGGAACAGATCTTCTGGACCGTCGCGGTGACCCTGCCGCTGATCTGGCGACGCCGGTTCCCCGCCGCCGTCACGCTGGTGGTCTCGATCGCGTTCATCGCCGCGCAGGCCCGCTCCGCCCCGGAGACGCAGCTCGCCTCGTGGGCGCTGTTCGCCGCCCTCTACACGCTGGGCGCGTGGGGCCGGGAACGGCGGCTGTCCCGGCGGCTGCGGATCGGCGTCATCGCCACCATGTTCCTGTGGCTCGGGGTCTACTACGCGACCACCTACACCACCATTCCCCCGGACGCATTCGCCCGCGCCGTCGGGCCCGTGCCCCCGTTGCTCGCGGCCATGGTGAACGGGGTGCTGGTCAACGGCCTCTACTTCGGGTTCGCGTACTTCTTCGGAGAGACGGCGTGGCTGGCCGCCCGGCGGCAGCACGAGGTGCAGGCACGGGCCGAGGAGCTGCGCCGCTCGCAGGCCGAGATCCGCGAGCACGCGGTGGTGGGCGAGCGGGTCCGCATCGCCCGGGAGCTGCACGACGTGGTCGCCCACCACGTGTCGGTGATGGGGGTGCAGGCGTCCGCCGCCCGCCGGGTGTTCGACAAGGACCCGGTCAAGGCCCGCGCCGCGCTGAGCGCGATCGAGGAGACCGCCCGCACGGCCGTCGACGAGCTGCGCCGGATGCTCGGCCTGCTCCGCGCCCGCGACGGCGGCCCGGACCGCCCGGAGCAGCCGGGACCGGCCGGAGTCGACCAGATCGCGGCCGTGGTCGAGCGCGCCCGCGAAGCCGGGCTGCGGGCCACCATGGGCGTGTACGGGGACCCGACGCCGCTGCCGGAGTCGGTCTCGCAGGCTGCGTACCGGGTGGCCCAGGAGGCCGTGACGAACACGCTCAAGCACGCCGAGGGCGCGACCGCGCTCGACGTGCGCATCCGCTACCTGGCACACGAGGTGGAGGTCGACGTGACCGATGACGGACGGGCGACCCGCCCGGCGAACGCCGACGGGCTCGGCCTGGTCGGGATGCGCGAGCGGGTCGCCACCCACGGCGGCGCGCTGGAGGTCGGCCCGCGCGCCGGCGGCGGCTGGCGGGTACGGGCCCGGTTCCCGCTGCCGCTGCCGGTGGGGCGGCCCGCGTGAGCGCCGGACAGGAGGCGCCCGGGACCGACCGTCCGGTCCGGGTGCTGCTCGCCGACGACCAGCACCTGGTCCGTACCGGCTTCCGGGTCATCCTGGAGGTGGAGGACGACATCGAGGTCGTCGGGGAGGCCGCCGACGGGGAGCGCGCCGCCACCATGGCCCGGGCGCTGCGTCCGGACGTCGTGCTGATGGACGTCGAGATGCCCGGGGTCGACGGGCTGGAGGCCACCCGCCGGATCACCGCCGGGGAGGACGGGCCGGGCGGGCCGGCCGTACTGATCCTCACCACGTTCGACCGGGACGACTACCTGTTCGCCGCGCTGCGCGCCGGGGCCAGCGGCTTCCTGCTCAAGAACGGCACCCCGGAGGCCCTGATCGAGGCGATCCGGGTGCTCGCCCGGGGCGACGGTCTGCTCGCCCCGGAACTCACCCGGCGGGTGATCGCCACCTTCGCCCGTCCCGGCGAGCCCGGCCCGCCGGGCGGCCCGAGAACGGCTCCCGAGGCGGCGCTGCGGGACCTCACCCCCCGCGAGCGGGAGGTCCTGGTCCTGGTCGCCGGCGGCGCCAGCAACGCCGAGATCGCCGCCGGGCTGCACCTGGGCGAGGCGACGGTGAAGACCCACGTCAGCCGGGTGCTCGCCAAGCTGGGCCTGCGCGACCGGGTGCAGGCGGTGGTCTTCGCGTACGAGCACGGGGTGGTGCGTCCCGGCGGCTGACCCGGCTCCGCCATGAGGGGGACGGCGTGCTCGATCTCGGGGCGGACGGCGGGGCGCGGCCTGCGATCTAGCGTGGACGCCGTGACCAATGTGCTCCGCCTCGACGGCGTCGACCGCAGCTTCGGCGACCGGCGGGTGCTCCAGAACGTGTCCTTCGACGTGGCCGCCGGCCGGATGACCGGCTTCGTGGGCGGCAACGGCGCCGGCAAGACCACCACCATGCGGATCATCCTCGGGGTGCTCGCCCCGGACGCCGGCGAGATCACCTGGCAGGGCGCTCCGCTGAGCCGGCAGGCCCGCCAGCGCTTCGGCTACATGCCGGAGGAACGCGGCCTCTACCCGAAGATGAGCGTCCGGGAGCAGGTGACCTACCTGGGCCGGCTGCACGGGATGACCGCCGCCGCGGCGCGACGCAACACGGACGCGCTGCTGGAGCGGGTCGGGCTCGCCGAGCGCGGCGACGACCTGCTGGAGACGCTGTCGCTGGGCAACCAGCAGCGCGCGCAGATCGCCGCCGCCCTGGTGCACGACCCCGAGGTGCTGGTGCTCGACGAGCCGTTCTCCGGGCTCGACCCGTTGGCCGTGGACACGGTCGTGGCGGTCCTGCGGGAGCGGGCGGCCGCGGGCGCGCCGGTGCTGTTCTCCAGCCATCAGCTGGACGTCGTCGAGCGGCTCTGCGACGACCTGGTGATCATCGGGGGCGGCGTGATCCGGGCCGCCGGCAGCCGGGAGGAGCTGCGCGCGACGTACACCGTGCCCCGGTACGAGCTGGTGGTGGAGACCGACGCCGGCTGGCTGCGGGACCAGCCGGGGGTGACCCTCGTCGACCTGGACGGCGCGCGCGCCGTGTTCGACCTCGCCCCCGGCGCGGACGAGCAGCCGGTGCTGCACGCGGCGCTGGCACGCGGCCCGGTCCGCGCGTTCCGCCCGGTCAGCCCCTCCCTCACCGAGATCTTCCGAGAGGTCGCCCAGTGAACACGATGCAGGCCACCCGGCTGGTCGCCGGCCGGGAGATCCGGGTCAAGCTGCGCGACCGCACCTTCCTGTTCAGCACCCTGTTCTTCCTGCTGATCGCCGCCGCCGCGACCATCCTGCCGCCGCTGCTCTCCGGCGGCCCGTCGAGCGTGGCGGCGACCGCGTCGGCGGCCGGCCCGCTGCGCGAGGCGGGGCTGGAGGTCCGTACGGTCCCCGACGACCGCGCCGCCGAGCAGGCCGTACGCGACGGCGACGTCGACGCCGCGGTGGTCTCCGGGCCGGCGGTCCTGGCCATGGACGAGGCCCCCGACGACGTGGTGGCGGCGCTGAGCACGCAGCCCGCGGTCCGGCTGCTGGACCCCGACGCGGTGGACCCGGTGGTGGCCTTCCTGGTGCCGTTCGCCTTCGCGTTCATCTTCTTCGTCACCTCGCAGACCTTCGGCGTGCAGATCGCGCAGAGCATCGTCGAGGAGAAGCAGACGAGGATCGTGGAGATCCTGGTCGCCGCGGTACCGGTACGGGCGTTGCTGGCCGGCAAGATGATCGCCGGCACGGTGCTGGCGCTCGGGCAGATCGCCCTGGTCGCCCTCGTCGCCCTGGTCGGTGTGCAGTTCGGCGACAGCGGCGGGCTGCTCTCGCTGCTGGCCCCGGCGATCGGCTGGTTCCTGCCGTTCTTCCTGCTCGGCTTCGTGCTGGTCGCGGCCATGTGGGCGGCGGCCGGCGCACTGGTGAACCGGCAGGAGGACATCGCCGGGGTGTCGACGCCGGTGCAGCTCGCGGTCATGCTGCCGTTCTTCGCGGTGATCTTCCTGAACGACAACGCGACGGCCATGCGGGTGCTGTCCTATGTGCCGTTCTCCGCACCGACGGCCATGCCGTTGCGGCTGTTCACGGGGGACGCGGCCGGCTGGGAGCCGCTGGTGTCCCTGGCCCTGCTGCTGGTCGCGGCCGCCGCGTTCGTGGCCGCCGGGGCCCGGGTGTACGAGGGCTCGCTGCTACGCACCAACGGCCGCACCTCGGTGCGGACGGCGTGGCGGTCGCGCGAGAAGACGCTGGGCTGAGCGCCGGCGCCGGCGGGCCACCAGCCCGCCGGCGCCATCCGCGGCACGTGCGGCCGGCGGCGATCAGCGGGTCGGTGGGACCGTGTCCCAGCCGGACGGCAGGGCCGGCACGGGCCAGGCCGGGTCCGGACGCCAGCTCGACCAGTCCTCGTCCCACCAGCGCTCCCCCGCGTCGAGCAGGGCGGCGATCCGGTCGCCCTCGGCCCGGATCGCGTCGGCCATCCCCGGGTAGCGCCCCTCCTCCAGGCGCTGGGCGAACATCTCCACGTCCTTCCAGACGTAGCGGTCGGCGCCGGCACCCCACCAGAGGTCCAGCTCGTGGTCGAGGGTGTCCACCCCGATCGGGGTACGCCGCACCGGCTCCTGGAGGTTGAAGTACCACCCGGCGAAGGCGCGCTGCGGGCCGGTCCAGAAGACGTCCACGGAGTGCGCCTCACCCGGGCGGTGCAGCATCAGCTTGCCGTGCCCGCTCCACGCCCGGTGCCCGGCGACCTGCCACGGGTGCCGCCCGCACGGGAAGCCGCCGGCCTCGGGGAAACCGAACTCCGCGCCCGGGGGCAGGTAGAGCACGAGCAGGTCGGGCGTGTCCTCGACGCAGATCGTCGGGCAGCCGAACCACACCTCGCCGCGCAGGATCTCGCGCCGGACCACGACGTCGCCCGGCGCGAACCGGCCACCGTCGCCCGCCCCACCATCGTCTCGCTCCGCCCGGCCCGCGTGGTCCACGCCCCGCAGCCTAGCCAGCGCGGGGCGGCGCACCCCCGACCACGGACCCCGCGAGTCCGGCGAGATCGGTCGTACGTCGGACGGAACGCGCCCGCGCGGCGGCGACGCGCGGGCCACCGCCTCCCGCCGCCGGCTCCCGGTCGGTGCCGGGAGTCGACGGCGGTCGCGGCGGTGCCGGCCCGTGCGCCGGGGACGTCGGGATCAGCCGACGGCCTCCATCACCTCGTCGCTGACGTCGAAGTTCGCGTAGACGTTCTGCACGTCGTCGCAGTCCTCCAGCACGTCGATCAGCTTGAAGATCTTGCGGGCGCCCTCCTCGTCGAGGGGGACGTTGACGCTCGGGATCAGCGACGACTCGGCCGACTCGTACTCGATGCCGGCGTCCTGGAGCGCGGTGCGGACGGCGATCAGGTCGGTCGGCTCGGAGACCACCTCGAACGCCTCGCCCAGGTCGTTGACCTCCTCGGCGCCGGCGTCGAGGACCGCCATCATCACGTCGTCCTCGGTCGTGCCGGCCTTGGGTACGAGCACGACGCCCTTGCGGGAGAACATGTACGACACCGAGCCCGCGTCGGCGAGCGAGCCGCCGTTGCGGGTCAGCGCGGTGCGCACCTCGGTGGCCGCACGGTTGCGGTTGTCGGTGAGGCACTCGATCAGCATCGCCACGCCGTTGGGGCCGTAGCCCTCGTACATGATGGTCTGCCAGTCGGCGCCGCCGGCCTCCAGGCCCGAGCCGCGCTTGACGGCGCGGTCGATGTTGTCGTTGGGGACCGAGTTCTTCTTCGCCTTCTGGATGGCGTCGTAGAGCGTCGGGTTGCCGGCCGGGTCACCGCCGCCGGTGCGCGCGGCGACCTCGACGTTCTTGATCAGCTTGGCGAACATCTTGCCGCGCTTGGCGTCGATGACCGCCTTCTTGTGCTTGGTCGTCGCCCACTTTGAGTGGCCGGACATCTGCTACCTCCGTTGCTACCCGCCGTCTGCATCGACCGACCGCGCACGCCCCCGCTCCCGCCGGCGCACGCGGTGGTGCCGGGCAGCCCTGCGGGAAAGCCGTGGACGGGCAGCTGGCCCCGCCGAATCTCGGCAATCCTACCGACGCCCGGCGGGTCGCTGTCACCGCGCCGCGCGCCGCCGCCCTGCCCCGGCCGCCCGTAACGGGACGGACGGGACGAAAACGCGGCTGCGGTCAGGCCCCGAAGCCGTACGAGCCCAGCACCCTGAACCCGGAGGTGGACCGCTGTTCGCACCGGCCCTCCAAGCCGGGCCGGTAGCGGCGGAGGGACCCGTCGCCGTCACTCAGCGGGACGCCCGGACCATCGCCACGAAGTACGCGTGCACCCGCGCGTCGCCGGTCAGCTCGGGATGGAACGAGGTGGCCAGCAGGTTGCCCTGCCGCACCGCCACGACCCGCCCGGCGGCCGGGCCCTCGGTCACCGTGCCGAGCACCTCGACGCCCTCGCCGACCCGCTCGACCCACGGCGCCCGGATGAACACCGCGTGGAACGGGCCGCCCTCGACCCCGGTGACCCCCACCGGCGCCTCGAACGAGTCGACCTGCCGGCCGAACGCGTTGCGCCGTACGGTCATCTCGATGCCGGCGAAGCCGCGCTGGTCGGGCCGGCCGTCGAGGACCTCGGTGGCCAGCATGATCATGCCGGCGCAGGAGCCGTAGACCGGCATGCCGTCGGCGATGCGCTTGTCGATCGGCTCGCGCATCTCGAAGATGTCGGCGAGCTTGCTGATCGTGGTCGACTCACCGCCGGGGATGACCAGCCCGTCCACCGCGTCCAGCTCCTGCGGGCGGCGTACCGGGCGGGCGTCCGCACCGGCCTCGGCCAGCGCGGCGACGTGCTCGCGGACGTCCCCCTGAAGGGCGAGCACGCCGATCACGGGTGCGTCGCTCATCTGCCGTTCCTCTCGTAACGAACGTGCCGGCTTGTTGCTGTGTCAGGAAGGGCACCTTCCTGTGCACCAGGCGACAGGAAGGTGCCCTTCCTGACAGCTCACCAGCCGCGCTCGGCCAGGCGGTGCGGCTGCGGGATCTCGTCGACGTTGATGCCGACCATCGCCTCGCCCAGGCCCCGGGAGACCTTGGCCAGCACGTCCGGGTCGTCGTGGAAGGTGGTGGCCTTGACGATCGCGGCGGCGCGCTGCGCGGGGTTGCCGGACTTGAAGATGCCGGAGCCGACGAAGACGCCCTCGGCGCCGAGCTGCATCATCATCGCGGCGTCGGCCGGGGTGGCGATCCCACCTGCGGTGAAGAGCACCACCGGCAGCTTGCCGCTCTCGGCGACCTCCTTGACCAGCTCGTACGGCGCCTGGAGCTCCTTGGCGGCCACGAACAGCTCGTCGGTCGGCAGCGAGCTCAGCCGGCGGATCTCCTGGCGGATCTTGCGCATGTGGGTCGTGGCGTTGGAGACGTCACCGGTGCCGGCCTCACCCTTGGAGCGGATCATGGCCGCGCCCTCGGTGATCCGGCGCAGGGCCTCGCCGAGGTTGGTCGCCCCGCAGACGAAGGGGACGGTGAAGGCCCACTTGTCGATGTGGTTCGCGAAGTCGGCCGGGGTCAGCACCTCGGACTCGTCGACGTAGTCGACGCCGAGCGACTGGAGGATCTGGGCCTCCACGAAGTGACCGATCCGGGCCTTGGCCATGACCGGGATGGAGACGGCGTTGATGATGCCGTCGATCATGTCGGGGTCGCTCATCCGGGACACCCCGCCCTGGGCGCGGATGTCGGCGGGCACCCGCTCGAGCGCCATCACCGCGACGGCGCCGGCGTCCTCGGCGATCTTGGCCTGCTCGGCGTTGACCACGTCCATGATCACGCCACCCTTGAGCATCTCGGCCATGCCGCGCTTGACGCGGGCGGTGCCGGTGACGGGGCTGGCGCTAGCGTGCTGGGCAGTGGTTTCGGGCACGGGTCATCGCTCCTCGAACGTGCTCGGGGGGTGGCTGCGGAAATGCTACGACGGCTCCAACGCCGATCCGACAGCCAATCAGACCCACGGTGGCCTGCACTGTGGCAGCCATCACCGGCCCCGCGTGGTTTCTCCCCGCCTGTCCCGCTGCTCCCGGATGCGAAGTCCGTCCCCTCCCCGCCCGCGATGCTCCCGTGCGGGGACGCGCGCCGGGGTCAGGTGGCGGGGACGTCAGCCGGGACGGTGAGGGTGGGGTCGTCGATGTCGAAGTAGGTCGGCCAGGGGCGTCGGCGCCCCATCCGCAACAGGCGCACCAGCGGGCGGCCCCGCGCCGCGCGGGCGTCGCGGACCAGGTCGGTGTGCACCTGACGGGCCAGGGCGAGCCGCCGGCTGGCGCCGATCACCGCCTCGCAGCCCGGATCCGCCGGGTCCAGCTCCACCGCCCGCAACTGGCGGGTGAGGTCGTTCTCGGCGGCCTCCCGCTCGTCGGGCTCGGCGTCCAGTGCGATCCGCGCCGCCGCGTACAGCTCGACGCCGTAGCGGCGCTCGGCCAGGACCGCGGCGGCGGCCGCCCGGCGCAGCAGGTGGGCCTCCAGGGCGCGGGCCGCCAGCTCCGCCCGCGCGTGCAGCCGGCCGACCCGCCCGGCGGTCCAGACGAGGTACGCCGCCACCAGCCCGACGACCAGGGCCGCGAGCACCACCCACCACATGCGCGACATCGTCTAGTCCAGCCCCACCCATTCGGTGTCCATGACCCGCCCGTCGGTGGCCTCGATCGCCGCCGCGTACACCTCCAGTACCCGCCGGGCGACCACCGGCCAGTCGAAGGTGGCCACCACCTGGTCGCCGCAGGCGGTCAGCGCGGCCCGGGCGCCGGGATCGTCGAGCAGGTCGGCGAGGGCGGTACGCAGCGCGGCCGGGTCGCCGGTCGGGAAGAGCCGGCCGGCCCGGCCGCCGTCGAGCACCCGGCGGAACGCGTCGAGGTCGCTGGCGACGACGGTCGTGCCTGCCGCGAGCGCCTCGGTGAGGATCATGCCGAAGGACTCGCCGCCGGTGTTCGGCGCCACGTAGAGGTGCACGCTGCGCAGCATCCGCGCCTTGTCCTCCTCGGAGACCAGCCCGAGGAAGGTCACCCGGTCCCGCAGGTCGGCAGGGAACCGGCCGAACAGGTCGTCGGCGTCGCCGGGCCCGGCCACCAGCAGCCGCAGGCCGGGACGCTGCCGGGCCAGCTCGACGAAGGCGTCGCGCAGGATCGGGAAGCCCTTGCGGGCCTCGGTGAACCGGCCGAGGAACCCGATCGCCCCGTCGCGGCCCGGCGGGCACTCCCCCGGCCAGCCCGGCAGGGGCTGCGCGTGGCTGAACTTCGCGACGGCCACCCCGTTGGGGATCTCCACGGCCCCGCCGTCCATGTGCTCGACCTGCACCTTGCGCGCCAGGGCGCTCACCGCGATCCGGGCGGTGATCCGTTCCAGCACGATCTGGAGCACGCCCTGCGCGGCGGCCAGCGCCCGCGACCTGGTCATCGCGGTGTGGAAGGTCGCCACCACCGGGCCGCGGGCGGAGAGCACGGCCAGCAGCGACAGGCTCAGGGTCAGCGGCTCGTGCACGTGCAGCACGTCGAACTCGCCCCGGATGATCCACCGCCGCACCCGCGCGGTGGAGACCGGGCCGAAGGCGATGCGGGCCACCGAGCCGTTGTACGGCAGGGGCAGGGCCCGTCCCGCCGGCACCACGTACGGCGGCAGCGGGGAGTCCTCGTCGGCCGGGGCGAGCACGCTCACCTCGTGCCCGAGCCCGATCAGCGCCTCGGCGAGGTCCATGACGTGGTTCTGCACCCCACCGGGCACGTCGAAGGAGTACGGGCACACGATGCCGATGCGCACGTGCAAACGCCTCCCTTACGCCTGTCCGGCGGCCGGGGAGGGCAGGGTCGCGTCGCCGCCCCTGCCATGCTGGTCCAGCCACATCCGCTGCAACATGTGCCAGTCTTCCGGATGCCGGGCGATGCCCGCCGCCAGACCGTCGGCGATCCGCTGGGTCAGCGACCGGACCCGCTGGTCGAGCGGGCCCTCCTCGGGGCCGGGCAGCGGCAGCGGTCCCTCGATCGAGGCGCACGCCGCGTCCGCCTCGTACCACATCGAGGCGACGTAGAGGGGCGCTCCGGTGCGCAGCGCGAGCAGGGCCGGGCCCGGGGGCATCCGGGTGCGGTGGCCGAAGAACTCGACCTCCACGCCCCGCGCGGAGAGGTCCCGGTCGGCCAGCAGGGGCACCACCGTGCCGGCCCGGACCCGGTCGACCAGCACGTCGAAGGCGTTCCGCTCGCCGCCGTGGGTGGGCAGGATCTCCATGCCCAGGCTGCGGCGGAAGGCGAGGAAGCGCTGGTAGACGCCCTCGGGCTTGAGCCGCTCGGCGACCGTGGTGATCGGCCAGCCGGTCGCCGCGACCCAGGCGCCGGCCGCGTCCCAGTTGCCGGCGTGCGGCAGCGCCACCACCGCGCCCCGCCCGGCCGCCACGTCGGCGGCGAGCTTCTCCTCGCCGTCGAGCCGGAAACCGGCCAGGATCTCCGCCCGGCTGAGCGCGGGCAGCCGGAACGCCTCCAGCCAGTACCGGGCGTACGAGCGCAGGCCACGACGGACCAGCTCGTCGAGCTCGGCCTCCGGCAGGTCGGGGCCGACCACCCGGCGCAGGTTCGCGCGCAGTCGGGCCGTACCCCCGCCGCCGCGACGGTGGGCGCGGTCGGCGCCCGCCCGGAACGCCGCCGCCGCGACCGACCGGGGCAGCGCGCGGATCACGCGCCACCCGGCGACGTAGCCGAGCTCGGTGAGGTTCACCGGCGCCGGCCCCCCGGCCCCGGCCGACCGGCGGGTGTCGCGCTCACCCCTGCCCGCCCGGGGTGTGCACCCGCTGGGCCTGGCGGTAGACGTGCGCCATGCGCTGGCCCACGGTGAAGATCGACACGGCGGCGAGCAGCCAGAGCGCGATCTCCAGTGCGGGCTTGACGCCGACGCCGGTGAGCAGACCGCCGACGCCGACGATGAGCAGCCGCTCGGTGCGCTCGGCGATGCCCACGTTGCAGGTCATGCCGAGCCCCTCGGCGCGGGCCTTGACGTAGGAGACCAGCCCGCCGGCGGCCAGGCAGAGCAGCGCGGCGGCGACGCCCGAGTACTGGTGCTGGGTGGCCAGCCAGTACGCCACCGCGCCGAAGACGGCGCTGTCGGCGACCCGGTCCATGCTCGAATCGAGGAACGCCCCGAACTTCGTCGATCCCCCGCTCATCCGGGCCATCGTCCCGTCGAGCAGGTCGGTGAGCGCGAAGAAGGTGACTATCAGGGCCCCGGCGACCAGATGACCGCGGGCACCGAAGCCGAGCGCGCCGACGAGCACCCCGAGGGTGCCCGCCACGGTGACCGCGTTGGGAGTTACGCCCGCTCGGAGCAGGCGGCGTGCGACCGGCTCGACGACACGGGTCATCCCCGCGCGGGCCGACACTTGGAAGATCTTCGCCATGGCGGTCCCACGATAACGGTCCGCGTAGCAGCAGCGGTACGGCCGGTCAGGCGACCCGCGGGACGGAGCCTTGTGCCGGCCCCGGATCGGGTGTGAGATCGGGGCAGGGAAGTGAGCCAGCTCACCCACCCGCCCGTTGATTACCCGCAAACCGGCACCACACCGGAGGATGTCGCCGCGGAACCCGACCGGGCCGCTTCCCCGTCGCGCGCGGCGGTCGCCACCAACCACGGCTGAGGGAGGTGCGCCCCATGGCGCAGAAGAGTCAGGAGAAGGGGGCCGCCGGCGGCGCGCCGGTGGTGACCGAGCCCGGCAGGATCCGTAACGTGGTGCTCGTCGGGCACTCCGGGGCGGGCAAGACGACCCTGGTCGAGGCGCTGCTCGCGGCGAGCGGCACGATCGGCCGGGCCGGCAACGTCGCCGACGGCACCACCGTCTGCGACCACGACCCGGCCGCCGTACGCCAGCAGCGCTCGGTGAGCCTGGCCTGCGCCCCGCTGCTGCACGACGGGGTCAAGGTCAACCTGCTCGACACCCCCGGCTACGCCGACTTCGTGGGCGAGCTGCGGGCGGGCCTGCGGGCCGCCGACGCGGCACTGTTCGTGGTCTCCGCCGTCGACGGAATGGACGCCGCCACCGCCGCCCTCTGGGAGGAGTGCGCGGCGGTCGACATGCCCCGGGCGGTCGCCGTGGCCCGGCTGGACCACCCGCGCGCCGACTTCGACGAGGCCGTGGCGCTGTGCCAGCGGGTCTTCGGCGACAACGTGCTCCCGCTCTACCTGCCGATGCTCGGCGACGACGGGATCTCCACCGTCGGCCTGCTCGGCCTGATCACCCGCCGGGTCTTCGACTACACCGCCGGCCTGCCGGCCGAGGTACGCGAGCCGGACCCGGAGCACCTGCCCGCCATCGTCGAGTCCCGCAACGAGCTGATCGAGGGGATCATCGCCGAGAGCGAGGACGAGTCCCTGATGGACCGCTACCTCGACGGGGAGGAGATCGGCACCGACGTGCTCGTCGACGACCTGGAGAAGGCGGTCGCCCGCGGTCACTTCTACCCGGTGGTGCCGGTCTGTGCCGAGACCGGCGTGGGGCTGGACGCGCTGCTGGAGGTGCTCACCGCTGGCTTCCCCTCGCCGCTGGAGCACGAGCTGCCGGCGGTCGCCGGGGTGGACGGCTCCCCCCGGCCGCCGCTGACCTGCGACCCGGACGGCCCGCTGGTCGCCGAGGTGGTCAAGACGACCGTGGACCGGCACGTCGGCCGGGTCTCCCTGGTCCGGGTCTTCTCCGGCACCCTGCGCCCCGAGCAGACCGTGCACGTCTCCGGGCACGGCATGGCCGAGCGCGGCCACCCCGACCACGACGCCGACGAGCGGGTCGGCCACATCTACACGCCGCTGGGCGCGAGCCTGCGCGAGGTGGGCGTCTGCGTGGCCGGCGACATCTGCGCGATCACCAAGTCGGGCAGCGCGGAGACCGGCGACACCGTCTCCGCCAAGGACGACCCGCTGCTGATCGCCCCCTGGGAGATGCCCGAGCCGCTGCTGCCGGTGGCCGTCGTGGCCCGCAGCCGCGCCGACGAGGACGCCCTCGCGCGCAACCTGGCCCGCCTGGTCGCCGGCGACCCCACCATGCGGCTGGAGCGCAACCCGGAGACCCACCAGCTGGTGCTCTGGTGCATGGGTGAGGCGCACGCCGACGTGGTGCTGGAGCGCCTGCGCGCCGGCGGGGTGGAGCTGGACACCGAGCCCGTCCGGGTCGCGCTGCGCGAGACGCTGACCGTCGGGGCGTCGGGGCACGGCCGGCACGTCAAGCAGTCCGGGGGCCACGGCCAGTACGCCGTCTGCGACATCGAGGTCGAGCCGCTGCCGCCCGGCGCCGGATTCGAGTTCGTCGACCGGGTGGTCGGCGGGGCGGTGCCGCACAACTACGTCCCCTCCGTCGAGAGGGGCGTACGCGCCCAGATGGAACGCGGCCTGGTCGCCGGCCACCCGGTGGTGGACCTGCGGGTGACCCTCGTCGACGGCAAGGCGCACAGCGTCGACTCCTCCGACGCGGCCTTCCAGACCGCTGGCGCCCTCGCCCTGCGCGACGCCGCCGGGAAGGGGCAGCCGGCGCTGCTGGAGCCGATCGACGAGGTGGCGGTCCGGGTGCCCGACTCCTCGGTGGGCGCGGTGATGGGCGACCTGTCCGGCCGGCGCGGCCGGGTGCTCGGCACCGAGGCCGACCCCGAGGCCGAGGGACGCACCGTGGTCCGGGCCGAGGTACCGGCCACGGAGCTGCTCCGCTACGCGGTCGAGCTGCGCTCCATGACGTCGGGCACCGGCACGTTCCGCCGCCACTTCGTCCGCTACGACCCGATGCCCGCCCACCTGGCCGACCAGCTCCGCAAGGAACACCCCACCCACCCCTGAGCACCGGCGGGCAACCGGTCCCCGGCCGGGTCAGGGGCGGGCGGTGGGAGGCAGCGGGCTCGGCCGGTGGGGGCGGTCGGCGTCGCGGAGGGCGGCCGAGCGCAGCGCGGCCAACTGGCGCTCCACCTCGGCGAACTGGTCGGCCGGCAGCGGACCCCGGCGCAGGGCCCCGGCGTTCTCCTCCACCTGGGCCACGGTGCGGCAGCCGGGAATCGGGACGGTGCGGTCGCTGCGCGCCCAGAGCCACCCGAGCGCGCCCTGCGCGAGGGTACGCCCGTCAGCGGTCAACGCCGCCCGCACGGCGGTGACGCGGCGCAGCCACTCCGGCGCCGGCCGGCCGCCCCGGAACCACTCCAGCCAACCGGGGGCGACCCCCCGCACGTCGTCGCGGGGCAGCGTGGAGCCGGCCGTGTACTTGCCGGAGAGCAGGCCCATGCCCAGCGGTCCCCGGTTGACGCTGGCGAGGTCGTACTTGTCGCAGACGGCGAGCAGTTCGGGGGCGTCCCGGAGCACCGACAGCGTGTGCTGCACGGCGGTGGCGTGCCGGGCGTCCCGCCCGAACGCGGCGGCTCGGTCGGGGCGGTCGGTGCTCCAGCCGTACGCCCGGATCAGCCCTTCGGCGACCAGGTCCTCCAGGGTGCCGACGAGGGCCTCGGCCCGCGGCACCGGCAGGTCCGCCAGGTGCAGCTGGTAGAGGTCGATCCGGTCGGTGCCCAACCGGCGCAGCGAGTGCGCGACGGCCCGCCGCAGGTACGCCGGGGAGGGGTCCTCGCCGGTGGCCTGGCGGGTGGCCTCGTCGAAGGTCCAGCCCCACTTGGTGGCGATCACGGCCTCGTCGCGCCGGCCGGCGAGGGCCCGGCCGAGCACCCGCTCGCCGTGCCCGGCCCCGTAGGTGTCGGCGGTGTCGAAGAGCGTCACGCCGAGGTCGAGCGCGTGCCGGATCGCGCGGACCGACTCGTCGTCGTCGACGGCGCCCCAGCCCAGCGGCTGGCTGCCCTCGGCCCAGGGGCCGCCGATCGCCCAGCACCCCATGCCGAGGGCGCTGACCTCGATGCCGCTGCGGCCCAACGTCCGCGTCGTCACTGCCATCGCCAGATCGTGCCACCTCGCGCCCGACCTGGGACAGGAAGTCCACGGACGACACCACCGCCCGCAGCCGCCGACCGGCCCGGACGCGGGGGGTGTCGATCGGTGCGGGAGCGGGGCCGGCGGGCGGGGAGGGGCCCGCAGGCGGAGCCGCACACCGTCACGGACCGCCGGGAAGGGCGAGGGTCGGTCTAGGTCGGCCAGGCCCGGGTGAACAGGTCGCGGGTGTCGGTGAGCAGTTGCGGCAGGACCTTCGTCTGCCCGATCACGGGCATGAAGTTGGCGTCGCCGCCCCAGCGGGGCACCACGTGCTGGTGCAGGTGCGCGGCGATGCCCGCGCCGGCCACGCCGCCCTGGTTCATGCCCAGGTTGAACCCGTGCGCGTTGCTCACCTTGCGTACCACCCGCATGGCGGTCTGGGTGAACGCCGCCAGCTCGGTGGTCTCGGCCAGGTCCAGCTCGGTGTAGTCGGCCACGTGCCGGTAGGGGCAGACCAGCAGGTGCCCGGGGTTGTAGGGATAGAGGTTGAGCACCGCGAACACGTGCTCGCCCCGGGCCACCACCAGGCTCTCCTCGGGCGCCAGCCCCGGGGCTCGGCAGAACGGGCAGCCGGCGGGCCGCTCGTAGCCGCCCTCGGGCCGGTCCTCCCCGGAGATGTAGGTCATCCGGTGCGGAGTCCAGAGCCGCTCCAGGCCGTCGGCCATGCCGCTGTCCATGTGCCGTTCCACCCCAGTCACGCCACCGATCCTACGTTCCCGGCGACGGTCGCTCCGGACGCCGTACGCCGGTCCGCGCCCACCCCCGACGCCCCCCCTGGGGCCCGGATCGCGTTCAGGGGGACGGATAGGGGGTGAAAGTTCTTGACGAACTGATGAACGTGAATGAAGAATCCATCCACAGACATCATCCATTGTCGATGGGAGCCCATCGTGAGAACCGCATTCCGCCGCTTTGGCCGGGCGCTCGCCGCTTGCGCACTCGCCGCCTCCACCGCCCTCGTGGGCGTGGTGGCGACCAGCAGCCCCGCGCAGGCGGACGGCTGCTACACATGGGGACGCGTCCTCGCCCAGGGCGCCACCGGCGAGGATGTCCGGCAGCTGCAGATCCGGCTCGCCGGCTACCCCGGCTACAACGCCCAGCTCTCCCTCGACGGCTCGTTCGGCCCGGCCACCCGGTCCGCCGTGATCCGCTTCCAGCAGGCGTACGGCCTGGCCGCGGACGGCATCGCGGGGCCGGCGACCCAGAACCAGCTCTACGCGCTCCAGGACGACGACTGCACCCCGGTCAACTTCAGCTACGCCGAGCTGAACCGGTGCAACAGCACCTGGTCCGGCGGCGCGGTCTCCGCGAGCACCGCCCGGTTCAACGCGCTGGTGTCGATGTGGAAGCTCCAGGCCATGCGCAAGGCCCTCGGCAGCGTGTCGATCAATATCAGCAGCGGCTTCCGCAGCTACTCGTGCAACAGCGCGGTCGGCGGCGCCTCGAACAGCCGGCACCTCTACGGCGACGGCGTCGACCTGGTCGGGTCGCCCTCGTTCTGCCGGCTCGCCCAGCAGGCCCGCTACCACGGCTTCGGCCAGATCCTCGGCCCCGGCTACCCGGGTCACAACGACCACACCCACGTCGGGGCGGTCGGCGGCTGGTCCGCGCCGAGCTGCGGGATCTGACACCTGACGACCCCATGACGAAGGCCCCCCGCGGTGCGGGGGGCCTTCGGTGCGTCGCGGGTCAGGCGGCGGAGGGGCCGACGTTGGTCCGGGAGCCGACCACGTCGAGCACGTGGGCCACGGCGTCGGCGACCGGCACCCCGTTGCGCTGCGAGCCGTCCCGGTAGCGGAACGAGACGGTGCCGGCGGCCACGTCGTCGTCGCCGGCGATCACCATGAACGGGACCTTCTGCTGCTGGGCGGTGCGGATCTTCTTCTGCATCCGGTCGTCGCCCGCGTCGACCTGGGCGCGGACGCCCTCGGCGCGCAGCGCGGCGACGAAGCCGTGCAGGTAGTCGGTGTGGTCCTCGCGGATCGGGATGCCGACCACCTGCACCGGGGCCAGCCACGCCGGGAACGCGCCCGCGTAGTGCTCGGTGAGCACCCCGAAGAAGCGCTCGATCGAGCCGAAGAGCGCCCGGTGGATCATCACCGGCCGCTGCCGGGTGCCGTCGGCGGCCTGGTACTCCAGCCCGAAGCGCTCCGGCAGGTTGAAGTCGACCTGGATGGTGGACATCTGCCAGGTCCGGCCGATGGCGTCCTTGGCCTGCACCGAGATCTTCGGGCCGTAGAAGGCCGCGCCACCCGGGTCGGGCACCAGGTCCAGCCCGGACTCCTCGGCGGCGGAGCGCAGGGCCTCGGTGGCCCGCTCCCAGTTCTCGTCGGTGCCGACCGACTTCTCCGGGTTGCGGGTGGACAGCTCCAGGTAGAAGTCGTCCAGGCCGTAGTCACGCAGCAGTTCGAGCACGAAGACGAGCAGCGACTTCAGCTCGCCCGCCATCTGCTCCTCGGTGCAGAAGATGTGCGCGTCGTCCTGGGTCATGCCGCGTACCCGGGTCAGGCCGTGCACCACGCCCGACTTCTCATAGCGGTAGACCGTGCCGAACTCGAACATCCGCAGCGGCAGCTCGCGGTAGGACCGCCCCCGGGACCGGAAGATCAGGTCGTGCATCGGGCAGTTCATCGGCTTGAGGTAGTAGCTCGCGCCCTCGACCTCCATGGGCGGGAACATGCCGTCGGCATACCAGTCCAGGTGCCCGGAGACCTCGTACAGGTGGCCCTTGGTGATGTGCGGGGTGTTGACGAAGGCGTAGCCGGCCTGCTCGTGCTTGATGCGCGAGTAGTTCTCCATCTCCCGGCGGATGATGCCGCCCTTGGGGTGGAACACCGCCAGGCCCGAACCCAGCTCGTCGGGGAAGCTGAACAGGTCCAGGTCCACGCCGAGCTTGCGGTGGTCGCGCCGCGCGGCCTCCTCCAGCAGCTTCAGGTACGCCTTCAGCTCGTCCCGGGTCGGCCAGGCGGTGCCGTAGATCCGCTGGAGCTGCGGGTTCTTCTCCGACCCGCGCCAGTACGCGGCGGCCGAGCGCATCAGCTTGAACGCGCCGATCAGCCGGGTGTTCGGCAGGTGCGGGCCCCGGCACAGGTCCGACCAGCAGACCTTGTCCTCTTTGGCGGCGAGGTTGTCGTAGATGGTCAGCTCGCCGCCGCCCACCTCCATCACCTCGGAGGTGTCCAGCCCCTCGCCCTTGACGTCGATGAGCTCCAGCTTGAACGGCTCGGCGGCCAGCTCGGCCTTCGCCTCGTCGAGACTGCCGAAGCGCCGGCGGCGGAACCGCTGGCCGGACTTGACGATCTCCTGCATCCGCTTTTCGAGCTTGCCGAGGTCGTCCGGCTGGAACGGCTTGTCGACGGCGAAGTCGTAGTAGAAGCCGTTCTCGATGGGCGGGCCGATGCCGAGCTTGGCCTCCGGGAAGACGTCCTGCACGGCCTGGGCGAGCACGTGCGCGCAGGAGTGCCGCAGCACGTTGAGCCCGTCCGGCGAGTCGAGGCTGACCGGCTCGACCTCGGTGTCGGCCTGCGGGGCCCAGTCCAGGTCGCGCAGCTGGCCCTGCGGGTCGCGGACCACCACGATCGCCTTCGGGCCGGACGCGGGCAGACCGGCCGCGGCCACCGCGTCGGCCGCCGTGGTCCCGGCGGCGACGACGACGGGGTCGGCCACGGCGGGGGTACGGGGTGCGGACACGGTGACTCCTCCAGCAGACGGCACGGATGACGCCGAACGTTCGGCTCCTGCGATGCTATCGGTCGCCCCCGCCGGCACGGTCGCCGACGCCACCGCCCCCGGGGGCCGTGGGACGGGCGCCGCCCCGCCGGCACCCCGGGACGGGCCGAGCGCGCCGGGCCCGGCCGGCGTCCTGAGCCCTGCGTTGAACCTTTGCGTCCCCGCATCCGAACTACCGGACGTGGCCGGAACCGTGCCGGCCCGTGGAGACGGATGGGACCGACGATGGCGACGATGCACGGTGTGCGGCCCGGGCCCCGGCCCCGGCGCCGGGGCGCGACGGTGGCCGTCCTGGCGGCGGCCGGGGTGCTGACCTGGCCCGCCCCGGCGTACGCGGCCGACGTGACGACCAGCCCGACGCAGGCGCGACAGGGCGGTGCGGTGAAACTGGAGTTCGTGGTGCCCGACGAACTGCCGGGCGCCCGCGCCGAGCGGATCGAGATCCGGCTGCCGGCCGACGCCCCGATCGCCGAGGTCTATCCGATGTCGGTGCCCGGCTGGGCGCCCCGGATCACCTCCCGCAGGCTCGACCAGCCGGTCGCCGGCATCCACTCGTCCCGGGTCGACGAGGTGACCAGCGCGGTGACCTGGGTCCGGATGCCCGGCACGGCTCCCGGCCCGGCCCGGCTCACCCTGTCCATGGGGCCGTTGCCGCAGACCGACCGGCTCACCTTCGAGGTGCTGCGCACATACGCCGACGGCACGGTGGTGCGCTGGGCCGGGCCGACCGGGGCTCGCCGGGGCGTGCCGCAGGTAGTCGTCCAGGTGCGCCAGCAGCTCGGCGCCCTCCTTGATCTCGACATGCG
>NZ_JBEZEV010000048.1:0-43141 GCF_040649055.1 Micromonospora sp. NPDC049060 | reverse complement strand
ACCGGGCGACCCTCGCGATGAAGTGCGACGGGCTGTCCGACGAGGACCTGCGCCGGCAGTCGACGGGGACGCGGCGTCGGTGTGGTCTCTCGGGGAGGTTGCCGGCTCAGGCGATCTTGCGCTGGGCGGGGACGGTCGACCGGTGCGGCTGGCCCAGGCGGGCCTCCAGTCGGGCCACGTCGACCCGGCTCTGGCGGCGGTCGGCCAGGTCCTCCCAGCCGACGGCGAGCAGCCGCAGCCGCTCCGACTCGCTGAAGCCGCCCCACACGCCGTACGGCTCGCGCACGGCGAGGGCGTGGGCGGCGCACTCGGCCCGCACGGGGCAGGCGCGGCAGACGGCCTTCGCGCCGGACTCCCGGCGCAGGCGGGACGAGCCACGCTCGCCGTCCGGGTGGAAGAACTGAGCGCTGTCCCGGCCCCGGCAGGCACCGAGCCGCTGCCAGTCCCAGAGGTCGACGATGGGTCCGGGCAGTCTGCGTACGTTCGACATCAGCACCCCTCCTCCCGCGCGGCACCGCGCAGATCCTGGTGAATCGGCGTCCGGGCGACGGTCCGCGCAGGCGCGCCGTTTCCGGCCTGGGACCTCCGTACCCGGGCCGTTGCCGGCTCACACACCTGTGATCGAAAACTTCCGGCAACTGGCGGCATATGCCCCACTTGTCGGAAAAGTTCGGAGGATTGCCCGAACCCCCTCGCGACCCGACCCGGTCATGGTCTGCTCTTGGACGGAGAGGAGACCACTGTGCGTACGGTTCTCGTGTGCGTTCGGACACCGCTCGCGGCGCAGTATCTGGCGTCCGCGGCGGCACGGCTCGGGCTGTCCGCCGTGGTGCGGACGGCCGTCTCCGACCCCGAGGTGATGTTGCGGCTGGCCGAGCGCCCGGCCGACGTGGTGCTCGCGGACACGGCCCTCACCCGGCCGGACAGCGCGGGCTTCGTCCGGCGGGTGCTCGCCCGCGCGCCGCAGGCCTCCGTGCTGCTGCTCGGCACGGAGGAGTCGGAGGCCGCCGCGGCCACCATCAGCGCGGGTGCCCGGGGCCTCATCCAGGGCGTCGACCAGGACCTGACCAGCGCGGTGGCCAAGGCCCTGCTGCTGCTCTCCTCGCCCGGCCGGGCCGCCCGACGCCCGGCCACCGACCCGGCCCGGGACACCGCGGCGGTCGGTGGTCCCGCCCGTACCGGCCCGGCCGGCCGGCCGGCGGCCGAACCGGGACCCGGCTGGCAGGCGACGGCCCCCGACGGCCCGGGCGGCACCCCGACGGTGGTGCCGTCGCAGCGCGGCGACGACCCGGCCGAGCCCGCCGACGAGCCGGCCGAGGCCACGCCCCCCGGGCGGCGGGCCGGGCCCGGCCCGCGCGGCGGCCGGTCCCAGGTCGGGCTCACCGAACGCGAACTCCAGGTGCTGCTGGGCATGGCGGAGGGCAAGAGCAACGCCGAGATCGGCCGGGAGCTGTTCGTCTCGGAGGACACCGTGAAGACCCACGCCCGGCGGCTGTTCCGCAAGCTCGGCGCGCGGGACCGCGCGCACGCGGTGGCGGCCGGCTTCCGCGCCGGCCTGGTGGCCTGAGCCCCCGCACCCGACCGGCCGGCACCCGTCGTCAGGCGGTGGGGTCGGGCTCCTCGTCGGTGCCCTCGGTCAGCGTGTCGTGCACCCCGTCGGCGTAGCCACGGGCGTAGTCCCAGGTGACGTAGTGGTCCGGGTCCGGGTCGTAGGCCGGCTCGTGCACCCGGGGACGCCCCGAGCTGAGCAGGTGGCGCAGGTTGCCCCGCAGCAGGTCCCAGTCGAAGTAGTGCGGCTCCCGGCAGTCCTCGCACTCGATGACCAGCCCGCGCACCCCGATCGGCGCCAGCAGCGCCTGGTAGATCTCCAGGTCGGCGAGATCCTCCAGCACGTCCTGACGCTCGACGTCGGTCAGCGGGTCGAGCGGGGCGTCGTCGCCCGGATCGTGCAGGCCGGCGGCCGGATCAGCCGGGTCGCCGTTGAAGGGGTCGATGGGCTCGTCGTGCACCCCCTCACCGTAGACCCAACGCCAGGGCCGCGTCCGCCCCCGCCACCGGTGACCTGGGCTGCCACCGCCCGGGGACGGCCCGTGCCGGTGGGTACGATGGGACGACGCGCCCGTCACCCGGCGTGTGCCGGTGCCCGCCCGCGCCACCTCGCTGAAGCCCGTCCGAGCAGCTCAGGGGAGCAATCGTGGAATTTTCGCCCAGCACCGATCTACCGGCCGGCGCCGACAGCGGCGAGCTGGGCGGCCACCTGCCGGAGCTGCCCGCCGGCTCGGCCCGGGTGGTTCCGCTCGGGCTGACCTTCGACGACGTGCTGCTCCAGCCGGGCGAGTCGGATGTCGTGCCCAGCCGGGTCAACACGGTGACGAAGCTGACCCGCAACATCAGCCTGAGCATCCCGCTGCTCTCCAGCGCGATGGACACGGTGACCGAGGCCCGGATGGCGATCGCCATGGCCCGCCAGGGCGGCATCGGCGTGCTGCACCGCAACCTCTCCCTGGAGGACCAGGCGCTCCAGGTCGACCTGGTGAAGCGCTCCGAGTCCGGCATGATCACCAACCCGGTGACCGCCAGCCCCGACGACACCCTGCGCGACGTCGACGCCCTCTGCGGGCGCTACCGCATCTCCGGCGTGCCCGTCGTGGACGGCGAGGGCCAGCTCGTCGGCATCGTCACCAACCGCGACATGCGGTTCGTCTCCGACCCGGCCACCCCTGTCCACCAGATCATGACCCGCACCCCGCTGGTCACCGCCCCGGTCGGGGTGCGCAAGGAGGACGCGCTCGACCTGCTGCGCCAGCACAAGGTCGAGAAGCTGCCGATCGTCGACGACTCGGGTCGGCTGCGCGGCCTGATCACGGTCAAGGACTTCACCAAGAGCGAGCAGTACCCGAACGCCACCAAGGACGACGCCGGCCGGCTGCGGGTCGCCGCCGCCGTCGGGGTGGGCGACGACGCCTACAAGCGGGCGCGGGCGCTGGTGGACGCGGGCGTCGACGTGCTGATCGTGGACACCGCGCACGGCCACCAGCGGGCGGTGCTGGAAATGGTCGCCCAGCTCAAGAAGGACGTCACCATCGACATCGTCGGCGGCAACGTCGCCACCTACGCCGGCGCCCGGGCGCTGGTCGAGGCGGGCGCCGACGGCGTGAAGGTCGGCGTCGGGCCGGGCGCGATCTGCACCACCCGGATCGTCGCCGGGGTGGGCGTACCGCAGATCACCGCGATCATGGAGGCCGCGCGGGCCGCGCGGCCGGCCGGCGTCCCGGTGATCGGCGACGGCGGCATCCAATACTCGGGCGACATCGCCAAGGCGCTCGTCGCGGGCGCCGACACGGTGATGCTCGGCAGCCTGCTGGCCGGCTGCGAGGAGAGCCCTGGCGAGCTGATCTTCATCAACGGCAAGCAGTACAAGGCCTACCGGGGCATGGGCTCGCTCGGCGCGATGCAGTCCCGGGGCCAGGGCAAGTCCTACTCCAAGGACCGCTACTTCCAGCAGGACGTGCTCGCCGAGGACAAGCTGGTCCCCGAGGGCGTGGAGGGCCAGGTGCCCTACCGGGGCCCGCTGTCCGCGGTCGCCCACCAGTTGACCGGTGGGCTGCGCGCGGCGATGGGGTACGTCGGCGCGGAGAGCATCCCCGAGCTGCACCGCCGCGGTCAGCTCATCCGGATCACGGCGGCGGGGCTCAAGGAGAGCCACCCGCACGACATCCAGATGACGGTCGAGGCGCCCAACTACCACTCCCGCTGACCATCCCCCCTGCGACAACTGGAGTCCCCCATGCGTGACGTGGTCGAGATCGGGCTGGGCAAGACCGCGCAGCGCGGCTACCACCTGGACGACATCGCCATCGTGCCGAGCCGCCGGACCCGGGACGTCGACGACGTCTCCACCGCCTGGCAGCTCGACGCATACCAGTTCGGCATCCCCTGCGTCGGGCACCCGTCGGACGCGACGATGAGCCCGGCCTCCGCCGTCCGGCTCGGCCAGCTCGGCGGCCTCGGCGTGCTCAACGTCGAGGGCCTGTGGACCCGCTACGAGAACCCGACAAAGGTCCTGGAGGAGCTGTCCGGGCTCGACGAGGACGCCCGCGCCACCAAGCGGCTCCAGGAGGTCTACGCGGAGCCGATCCGCCCCGACCTGATCGCCGAGCGGGTCCGCGAGCTGCGCGCCGGCGGCGGCACGGTGGCGGTGCGGGTCTCCCCGCAGCACACCCTGGCGCTGGCCCCGGTGATCCTCGACGCCGGCGTCGACATCCTCGTCATCCAGGGCACCATCGTCTCCGCCGAGCACGTCTCGACCACCGACGAGCCGCTCAACCTCAAGGAGTTCATCGCCGACCTGGACCTCCCGGTCGTCGTCGGCGGCTGCACCGACTACAAGACCGCGCTGCACCTGATGCGTACGGGGGCGGCCGGCGTCATCGTCGGCATCGGCGGCGACGAGTGGTCCACCACCGAGTCGGTGCTGGGCATCCGGGTGCCGATGGCGACCGCGATCGCCGACGCGGCGGCGGCCCGCCGGGACTACCTCGACGAGACCGGCGGCCGGTACGTGCACCTGATCGCCGACGGCGACATCGAGACCTCGGGCGACATCGCCAAGGCGCTCGGCTGCGGCGCCGACGCGGTGATGCTCGGCGAGCCGCTGTCGCTCTGCGCCGAGGCGCCGGCCGGTGGCGCCTGGTGGCACTCCGCCGCCAGCCACCCGTCGCTGCCCCGGGGCGCGTTCGAGACCGCCGGCGACCCGCTCGGCTCGATGGAGCAGCTGCTCTTCGGCCCGGCCGACGAGCCGGACGGCCAGCTCAACCTCTTCGGTGGCCTGCGCCGCGCCATGGCCAAGTGCGGCTACCGCGACCTGAAGGAGTTCCAGAAGGTCGGCCTGGTCCTCGACCGCTGACCTGCGCAAGCAGCACCACCCGCACCGGCCGCGCCGATAGGCTCGGCCGGTGCGTCGTACCCGCCGTCGGATCCGCCCCGCGCTCGCCGTCGCCGTCGTCGCGGCCCTGCTCTCCCCGGCCTGCACGAGCGGCGACGAGCGGGGCGGCCTCCGGCCCGGGGCGGCCGACCTCGGCGACCCGTACGTCCCGGGGGCCGGCAACGGCGGCTACGACGTCGCGGGCTACCGGCTCGCGGTCCGCTACGACCCGGCGACCGACCGGCTCGCCGGGCGGGCCGCGCTGACGGCCACCGCGACCACCGGGCTGTCCCGGTTCAACCTGGACCTCGCCGGGCTGGACGTGTCGCGGGTGGCCGTCGACGGCCGACCGGCCGGGTCCGCCCGCGACGGCGACGAGCTGGTGGTCACCCCGCGCGACGGCCTTTCCCGGGGCGCCCGGTTCGTGGTCGAGGTGGACTACTCCGGCGTGCCGGCGGCCAAGGCCGACGGGCAGCTCGGCAGCGGCGGCTTCCTGCACACCGACGACGGCGCGATCGCCCTCGGCCAGCCCTGGTCGGCGGCCACCTGGTTCCCGGTCAACGACCACCCGTCCGACAAGGCCACGTACGACATCGAGGTGACCGTCCCGGACGGGCTGGCCGCGCTGAGCAACGGGGTGCCGGGGGAGCGGACCAGCGCCGCCGGCTGGACCACCTGGCGCTGGGCCGAGCGGTCGCCGATGGCCAGCTACCTCACGACCCTGGTGATCGGCGACTACCGGGTGCGCAGCGGCACGCACGCCGGCAGGCCGATGGTCACGGCGGTGCCGGCGAGCCTGCCGGAGGACGGGCCGGAGGCCGCCTCGCTGGCCCGCACCGGCGAGATCGCCGACTTCCTGGCCAGCCGCTTCGGGCCGTACCCGTTCGACTCCTACGGTGGGGTCGTGGTCACCGACGCCAGGATCGGCTACGCGCTGGAGACCCAGTCCCGGCCGGTCTACGGGCCGGGATTCTTCCGGGGCGGGCGACCCAACCCGGGGGTGGTCGCGCACGAGCTGGCCCACCAGTGGTTCGGCAACAGCGTGGCGCTGAGCCGGTGGAGCGACATCTGGCTCAACGAGGGCTTCGCCAGCTACGCGGAGTGGCTGTGGGAGGAGCACGACGGCGGCCGTACCGCGCAGCGCAACTTCGAGCTGGAGTACGCCGCGACCGACTGGTCCCGGCCGTCCGTCGACCCCGGACGGTCCCGGTTGTTCGGCGCGGCCGTCTACAAGCGTGGCGCGCTCGCCGTGCACGCGCTGCGCCGCACGGTCGGCGACGAGACGTTCTTCCGCATCCTGCGGACCTGGACGGCCGAGCGGCGCGACGGCAACGCCACCACCGACGACCTGATCGCCCTGGCCGAGCGGGTCGCCGGCAAGCCCCTGCACCCGTTCTTCGACGCCTGGCTCGTCGGCGGGAGCGCCCCCGCCCTGCCCTGACGCGGCTCCCCGTCGGCGCTCGGTAGGCTGCGGCCGGACCCGGCGCGGCACCGCCTGCCCGACCGCCCCGTGCGGCGGGGGCCGGCGGCACCGGCCGGCGCGGGTCCACCACGCTCGCCGGTGGGGCAGCCGGCGACGCAGGGAGGAGAAGAGGCGATGACGCTGTCGCGGCGAACGCTGTGCGCGGGCACCGGCCTGCTGCTGGCCGGGATGCTGGGGCTGGCCGGCTGCGGGTCGGCCGAGGACCCGGCTCCGGCCCCGAGCTCCGCCGCGCCGGCCGCGCCGCGCCAGTTCCTCCTCGGCGCGGCCGGCGTCGGCGACGCCTACTTCCCGACCTACGGCAACGGTGGGTACGACGTCAGCCGCTACACGGTCAAGGTGCGCTACGACCCGGCGGAGGACCGGTTGACCGGAACCACCACCGTGCAGGCGGCGGCGACCGGCGACCTGTCCGCGTTCAACCTGGACCTGGCCGGGCTGACCGTGCGGTCCGTGACGGTGGACGGGGCCCCGGCGAAGCACGGCCGCAAGGGCGACGAGCTGGTCGTGACCCCGGCCCGTGGCCTGATCGCGGGCAACGGCTTCGTCGTCGAGATCGCGTACGACGGCAAGCCGGAGCCGCTGCGCAACGAGGTCCTCGGCAGCGGCGGCTTCCTGCACACCGACGAGGGGGCGATCGCGCTCGGCCAGCCCGAGTCGGCGAGCACGTGGTTCCCCGTCAACGACCACCCCTCGGACAAGGCCACCTACGACTTTGAGATCACCGTGCCGCAGGGGCTGACGGCGGTCAGCAACGGTGTGCCGGCGGGAAAGAGCACGACCGGCGACTGGACCACCTGGAAGTGGGCCGAGCGCAGCCCGATGGCGAGCTACCTGAGCACCGTGGTCATCGGGAAGTTCCGGATCACCGAGGGCGAGCACAAGGGACGGCCGGTGTTCCACGCGGTCACCACCGACCTGCCCTCGGGCGCGGCGGACCGGTCGATCGCCGACACGGTCAAGGTGACCGACTACCTGGAGAGCGTCTTCGGGCCGTACCCGTTCGAGGCGTACGGCGGCGTGGTGATCTCCGACGCCCGGATCCGGTACGCCCTGGAGACGCAGAGCCGCCCGGTCTACTCCGCGAGCTTCTTCTCCCGCGGCGAGAACACGGCCGTGGTCGCCCACGAGATGGCGCACCAGTGGTTCGGCAACAGCGTGTCGCTGGCGAGGTGGCAGGACATCTGGCTCAACGAGGGCCTGGCCACGTACGCCGAGTGGCTGTGGGCCGAGCACGACGGCGGGCGCACCGCCCAGCAGGAGTTCGACGACCGGTACGCGGGCTCCTCGGGCCAGGTGTGGCGGACGCCGCCGGGCGAGCCGGGGGTGCCGAACCTGTTCAGCGAGTCGGTCTACCAGCGCGGCGGGATGACCGTGCACGCGCTGCGGGTGGCCGTCGGCGACAAGGCGTTCTTCGAGATCCTGAAGACCTGGGCGGCGCAGAAGCGCGACGCGAACGCGACCACTGCCGAGTTCGTCGCGCTGGCCGAGCGGGTCTCGGGCAAGCAGCTCGACGACCTCTTCGAGGCGTGGCTGTACGGCAAGCAGCAGCCGGACCGTCCCGGGCGGGTGTGACGGCGCTCAGCGCGTGACGCGCAGCTTCGGGTTGGCGGCGAGGTAGGCGTCGGCCCGGCCGGCGCGCAGCTCGGTGAGGAACTTCCGCCCGGTCTGCGTGAGCTCCTCGCCCCGGTAGGCGCTGCCCCGGCCGACGCCCGCGCCGGGCAGGTCGACAAGCACGAACCGCTCCGGCGTGAGCCCGCCGAGGGCGTACGCGACGTCCACGACGCGCGGCCCGCCCGCGTAGACCAGGGTGTCGCCGAGCGCGTCGACCACCTGCTGGACGCGCTCCGGCTGCCGGGCCAGGTCCTCGCCGAGGATCTTCGTGGCCAGCGCCTTGATCAGCTGCTGCTGGTGGCGCTGCCGGGCGTAGCCGCCGCCGGTGACGTAGCGCTGCCGGGCGTAGTCCAGCGCCTGCCAGCCGGTGAGGTGCCGCTCGCCCTTCTCGTAGACCATCTGCGGCCCGGTGTAGCCGCCACCGCCCGGCGCGGGCTCCCGGTGCCGGCCGTCGGGGCGGCGGTGCAGCGAGACGACCCGCTGGTCGACGTAGAGGTCCACCCCGCCGAGGCTGTCCACCAGCCGGTCGAAGCCGTTGAAGGTGAGCACCGCGCCGGCGTCGAAGCGCAGCCCCGTGTAGCCGCTGACCGTGCTGCGCAGCAGCTCGTACCCCTGGGCGGTGCTCGGCTGCTTCGGCTTGCCGGGCACCCGGCTGCCGTAGCTCATCGCGTGGGTGAGCTTGGTCCTGCCGCCGCGGTAGCCGGCCTTCGGGAAGGCCGGGATGTCGACAAGCAGGTCGCGGGGGAGGGAGAAGAGGTACGCCCGGTCGAGTCCCTTCGGCACGTGCAGCACCAGCACGGCGTCGCCGTGCGGCTCCCAGCCCGGCACGCTGACCCGGGTGTCCACCCCGACGAGCAGGAGGTTGAGCGGGCCGGTGATGCCGGCGCCCGGCGTCGCGGTCGGGCTCGGGCTCGGGCTCGGGGTGGGGCTCGCCTGCGGCGTCCCGGTGGCGCCCGTCGGCCCGATCGCGCGCCGCGGCCCGTCGTCGCGGACGAGCCGGGTGACCACCAGGGCGCCCACGGCCACCAGGACCACGGCCGCCAGGGCGGCCAGCCCCAGCACCCATCGTGGGCGTGGCGCCCCTGTCCGCTGAGTCATGCGACACCCCCGGTGATGACAACGCCTCGACGGGGGCGCCGAGTTGTGGGCGGGCGCCTCCGGGATCGTGGACCGGAGCATGATCCCGCGAAATCGGGCGCTGGCGCGATGGCTACCGAGCGGTAATGATGCGGTCATGCGGTACGACGTGCTCGTCATCGGGTCCGGCTTCGGCGGCAGCGTCACCGCGCTCCGGCTGGCCGAGAAGGGCTACTCGGTCGGGGTGCTGGAGGCCGGGCGTCGCTTCGCCGACGACGAGTTCCCGCAGACCTCCTGGCGGCTGCGGCGCTTCCTGTGGGCGCCCCGCCTCGGCTGTTACGGCCTCCAGCGGCTCACCCTGCTGCGTCCGGCCGACCGGAAGGCCGGCGGCGGCGTGCTGGTGCTCTCCGGCGCCGGGGTCGGCGGCGGCTCACTGGTCTACGCCAACACCCTCTACGAGCCGCTGGACGCCTTCTACACGGACCCGCAGTGGCGGGACGTCACCGACTGGCGCGACGAGCTGGCCGGCCACTACGACCAGGCGAAGCGGATGCTCGGCGCCACCACGTACCCGCTCGTCACCCGCGCGGACCGGGCGATGCGGGCGGTGGCCGACCGGATGGGGGTGGGGAACACCCACCACGCCACCCCGGTCGGCGTGTTCATCGGCCGCCCCGGCCAGCGGGCCACCGACCCCTACTTCGGTGGCGCCGGGCCGGAGCGCACCGGCTGCACGCACTGCGGCGCGTGCATGACCGGCTGCCGGCAGGGCGCGAAGAACACGCTGGTCAAGAACTACCTCTGGCTGGCCGAGCGACTCGGCGCGCGGGTGCACCCGCTGACGACGGTCACGGCCGTCCGCCCGGCCGGCGACGGCGGATACGCGGTGCACACCGTGCGCACGGGGGCCTGGCTGCGTGCGCGGCGGCAGGTGATCCACGCCGACCAGGTGGTCTTCGCGGCCGGCGCGCTCGGCACCCAGCGGCTGCTGCACGCGATGAAGGCGGAGGGTGCCCTGCCCGCGCTCTCGCCCCGCCTCGGCGAGCTGACCCGGACCAACTCGGAGGCGATCCTCGGTGCCTCGGTGCCCCGCCGGCAGGCCCGCGCCCAGGGGCTCGACTTCACCGAGGGGGTGGCGATCACCAGCTCGTTCCACCCCGACCCGCAGACCCACGTCGAGCCGGTCCGCTACGGCCGGGGCTCGAACGCGATGGGCCTGCTCCAGTCGCTGCTGGTCGACGGCGGGCCGCGCCGGGTGCGCCGCTGGCTGGGGATCCTGCTGCGCCAGCCCGGCACGGCGGCCCGGCTGCTGTCGGTGCGCGGCTGGTCGGAGCGGACGGTGATCGCCCTGGTCATGCAGTCGGTGGACAACTCGCTGACCACCCGGCTGCGGCGCGGCCCGTTCGGCCGGCACCTGGTCTCCGGGCCGGGTCACGGCGCGCCCAACCCGACCTGGATCCCGGCCGGCAACCAGGCGGCCCGCCTGCTGGCCGAGGAGATCGGCGGTACGCCCGGCGGCGCCCTGACCGAGCCGTTCGACATCCCGATGACCGCCCACATCCTCGGCGGGGCGGTGATCGGCGCCACCCCGGCCGACGGCGTGATCGACCCGTGGCACCGGGTGTTCGGCCACCCGGGGCTGCACGTGGTCGACGGCGCGGCGGTCTCGGCGAACCTCGGGGTGAACCCGTCGCTGACCATCACCGCCCAGGCGGAACGCGCGATGTCCTTCTGGCCCAACAGGGGCGACGCGGACCCGAGGCCGCCGCTCGGTGAGCCGTACCGCCGGCTGGAGCCGGTGCCACCGCGCCGCCCGGCGGTGCCGGCCGACGCCCCCGGCGCCCTGCGCACCTGACCAGGGCTCTGCGGTCAACGTGTCCGGCCTGAGGGCTCCCGCGCGCGTCGGTCCGCCCAGGCGACCAGCACCGCGTGCGGGAGGGTCAGCGCGGCCAGCACGGCGAACGTCGCGGGCAGCGGGTCCGACCGGTGGCCGGGCCAGGCGACCAGGGCGATCAGCGCGGCGACGGCCACCGCCGTGGGAGCCGCCGCCTGCCGGGCGAAGCGCCGCAGCGGCGGTCCGACCCGTCCGGCCGCCAGGTCGGCCGTGTTGCGCGGGTCGTGCCGCAGCAGCCGGGCGACGTGGCGGCAGGAGTGCCAGGCCGCGAAGTACGCCCCCACGGCCAGGGCCGGCGGCACGGTGCCGAACAGCCCGGCGAGGAGGACGGGCTCGACGGCGTCGCGGGCGCGTCCGGCGCGGGCGTTCCGGATCGCGGTGACCGCGACAGCGCCCAGCACGGTGGCCAGCGCCAGCGCCCGCACCTCGACGGTGAGCAGCGCCGGTGCCCGAGGTGCCACCGCCGCCAGCAGCGGGTCGACCTGGTCCCGCCACAGCGCCAACGGGACGACCACCGGCGGTCCCCCGTACGCGAGCACGGCCGGCACCCTCGCCCGGACCGGCCGGCGGTCCCGCTCGGCGTGGAACGCCACGTCGGCGGTGCCGAAGTGGACGACCGACACGACGAGGAACCCGACCAGCGCCAGGTCCGGCGCGGCCCGGAAGGCCGCCAGCCCGGCACCGGCCACGGCGGTGTAGACCACCAGCAGCGCCACGCGCGCCGCCCGCGGCCGGGCGCGCGCCGACAGCCGGGCGGGCACGAGATGGTCGACCGCGCCGTGCGGCAGCCCGAGGAGCAGCCCCGCGACCAGGAAGGCCGGCGAGCCGCCCGGCCCGGCGGCGCCGATCAGCGGCGACATCGCCAGCAGCCCGCCGAGCGCGAGCAGCGAGGCGGTCCCGGCGCGCCGCAGCAGCCGGTCCGGCCGCCCCGGGCCCTCCGTCGTGCCGGTCGCGGGCGACGGCGGTCGTCGGGTCCGGGCGGGTGCGCGGCCGTCCTCCGCCGGCACCCGGGGCCCGACCCCGGACACCGGGTCAGACGACCGTGAGCCGGCCACGGGCGGACAGGGCGCGTAGCCGGCCGAGATCGAGAATGCTCCAACCCACCTTCGACACGATGGACAGCACGACGAGGAGCAGGCTGGTGGTGGCGGAACTGAACAGGCCGACCCCGGACGGGCCGAGGATCCAGAACACGGGATAGCCCGCCCAGAGCGCGCTGAGCAGCAGTGCGGCCTCCGTGTACACCCCCGCGATCTCTTCCGGCTGGCGGTGCGCGTGGGCGCGCAGCGGTCCCCAGATCAGGGCGTAGACCGCGAGCAGGGCCAGCACCCCGATCGCGTACAGGGTGTAGCGGGCCGCGCCGTCGGCCGTGAGGTCGGCGAACAGGCCGCTGAGGATCACCACCACGTTCGCCCCGGCGAGGACGCCCATCAGCCGCCAGCAGCGTCCAGGCAGGGAGTGCGTCGCGGTCAGCATCAGGGCCACCAGCAACAGTGGGGCGGTGACCACCCAGTCGACGTACCGCGCCCAGTAGAGCGTGTGGCCGGCCACCTCCGTGCGTCCGCCGCCCAGCGCCATGAGCAGGTACCAGGAGCCGGACCAGAGCGGGATGGCGATCGCCACCCGGTACTCGCTGCGCGGGACGCCCCGCGGGTCCGCGCGCCACCGGCTGAACAGCACGACCCCGCCCGCCATGGCGGCGACGTACATCCACAGCCACCACTCGGTCATGCCCACCCCCGGCCGACTCCCGGCGCCCCCGCGCCCGCCGGCTGCCGCTGCTGACGACCCCGGGCGTACGGCCGGGCAGCCGCCCGAACCCGTCGAGTCCCGTGCGTGCGCCGGCGGCGGGCGGTACGGACACCGTATACGCGTCAAAAGGCGCATATAGGTCTAACAGCTCCCCCCGGAAGGGCGGTGGCGCGCCCGACCGCCCGTACGGTGGCCGACGTCACCTCCGCCGCGACGGCGGCGTGGGGGCGGACCGGCGGGGGACGCGGCGGGGCCGTCGGTAGGATTTGCTGCCATGAGCACGCCTCGCCCCGTCCTCGTGGTGGACTTCGGAGCCCAGTACGCCCAGCTCATCGCGCGTCGGGTGCGTGAGGCCAACGTCTATTCCGAGATCGTGCCGCACTCGATGCCGGTCGCCGAGATGCTGGCGAAGGACCCGGCGGCGATCATCCTCTCCGGCGGCCCGTCCAGCGTCTACGCGCCGGGTGCCCCGCAGATCGACGCCGGCATGTTCTCCGCCGGGGTGCCGGTCTTCGGCATCTGCTACGGCTTCCAGGCGATGGCCCAGGCGCTCGGCGGCACGGTGGCCCGCACCGGCAACCGCGAGTACGGCGGCACCCCGCTGCGCCCCCGCCTGCTGGACCCGGGCGTGCTGCTCCGCGACCTGCCGGCCGACCTGCCGGTCTGGATGAGCCACGGCGACTGCGTGACCGAGGCCCCCGAGGGCTTCACGGTCACCGCCGAGTCGGCGGGGGCGCCGGTCGCCGCGTTCGAGGACGTCGCCGGCCGCCGGGCCGGCGTGCAGTTCCACCCGGAGGTCGGGCACACCGCGCACGGCCAGGAGATGCTGCGCCGCTTCCTGCACGACATCGCCGGCATCGCGCCGACCTGGACGCCCGAGAACATCATCGACGAGCAGGTCGCCCGGATCCGCGAGCAGGTCGGCGACAAGGAGGTCATCTGCGGCCTGAGCGGCGGGGTCGACTCGGCCGTCGCCGCCGCGCTGGTGCACAAGGCCGTCGGCGACCAGCTCACCTGCGTCTTCGTCGACCACGGCCTGCTGCGCGCCGGCGAGGCCGAGCAGGTGGAGAAGGACTACGTCGCCGCCACCGGCATCAAGCTCAAGGTGGTCGACGCGGCCGACCGGTTCCTCGGCGCCCTGGCCGGGGTCACCGACCCGGAGCAGAAGCGCAAGATCATCGGTCGGGAGTTCATCCGGGTCTTCGAGGCCGCGGCGCGGGAGGTCGCCGCCCACGGCGACGTCGAGTTCCTCGTCCAGGGCACCCTCTACCCGGACGTGGTGGAGTCCGGCGGCGGCACCGGCACCGCCAACATCAAGAGCCACCACAACGTCGGCGGCCTGCCGGAGGACCTGAAGTTCGCACTGGTCGAGCCGCTGCGCACGCTGTTCAAGGACGAGGTCCGGGCGCTCGGCCTCCAGCTCGGCCTGCCCGAGGCGATGGTCTGGCGGCACCCGTTCCCGGGCCCGGGCCTGGCCATCCGGATCATCGGCGCGGTCGACCGGGAGCGGCTCGACCTGCTCCGGCGGGCCGACCTGATCGCCCGCGAGGAGCTGACCGCCGCCGGCCTGGACCGGGGCGTCTGGCAGTTCCCGGTCGTGCTCCTGGCCGACGTGCGCAGCGTCGGCGTGCAGGGCGACGGCCGCAGCTACGGGCACCCCGTGGTGCTGCGGCCCGTCTCCAGCGAGGACGCCATGACCGCCGACTGGTCCCGGCTGCCCTACGAGGTGGTGGCGCGGATCTCCACCCGGATCACCAACGAGGTCGCCGAGGTCAACCGCGTGGTGCTGGACGTCACGAGCAAGCCGCCGGGCACGATCGAGTGGGAGTGATCGCGCCTCACGCCGCCGGCGGGTAGGTCGGCGGCGCCACGGTCGGCTGCGCCACCGTGGGCGGCGGGGCCTGCGCCGGGTGCGGCCAGGCGGGCGCGTCGGCCGGCTCCTCGGGCATCAGGAACCACATGATCGGGTACGCGAGCAGCGCGAGCCCGCCGGTGAGCAGGCCGGCGACCGCGAAGACGACCCGGACCAGGGTGGGGTCGACGGCGAAGTACCGGCCGAGGCCGCTGGCCACTCCGGCGACCATCCGGTCCGTGACGGGGCGACGGAGCTGCTTGTACGGGGGCTGGGGAGGGGCGGTGTAGGTCATGTCTCCACGGTCCGCGCCGGTCGTCGGGCCGTCCTCGGTGACTGCCCGGATCCCTACCCTGACCCGCCCCTGAGGCGCGAGCATTCAGTCAGGAATCTGACTCTTTTCGATGGAGGTAACCCGGGCCGGGGAGAATTTGCCCCCGTGACCACCATGCTGGAGCCGCTCCGCAGGATCGCGGCATACGCAGTTTGTGCTGATTCAGTCGGCCGGGTGTTGCTGGTCCGCGCATCGGAGCGCTCCGGCACCCCCGGCACGTGGTCGCTGCCCGGCGGGGCGGTCGACCACGGTGAGGATCCCCACCACACCGTCGTCCGGGAGACCGCCGCCGAGACCGGCCTCTCCGTCACCGTCGCGGGCCTGCACGACGTGCTCGCCGACATGCGGGCGCTGCCGGAGCGGGGCATCACCATCCACACCGACCGCCTGATCTACCAGGTCTCGGTCCGGGGCGGGACGCTCGCCGACCGGGTCGACCGGCCCACCGACCTGGTTCGCTGGTTCACCCCGGCGGAGGCCCGCGAGCTGCCGCTGCGGTCGTTCACCGCGCGCGCCCTGGGCCTGCCCGCCTCGTCCGCCGACATCGTCCCGGACGAGGCGCCGGAGTTCCCCTCGTTCTACGCCGTGCCCGGCCCCGACGGGCTGCACCGGGCCCAGCGCTTCGCCGCGTACGCCGTGGTGACCGACCCGGACGACCGGGTGCTGCTCACCCGGGTCTCCGACGGCTACCCGGGCGCGGGCTGCTGGCACCTGCCCGGCGGCGGCACCGACTACGGCGAGCAGCCCGGCGCCGCCCTGATCCGGGAGCTGGTCGAGGAGACCGGGCAGACCGGGCGCCTCGTCGAGCTGCTCGGGGTGGCCAGCCACCGGGACGCGGCCTCCCTCGGCCCCGAGGGCTACCCGATCGACTGGCACGGCGTCCGCGCCTTCTACCGGGTCGTGGTCGACAAGCCGGCCCCGCCCACCGTCGCCGACGTCGGCGGCTCCACCTGCGAGGCCCGCTGGTTCGGCCGCGACGAGCTGGGCGCCCTCCCCACCGACCGCCTGACCGAGGTGACGGCGGAAGCCGTCCAGGCCGCCCGCCTGGCCTGACCGCCCCCGCCCCCTGTTCGTTGATCACGAGGTCGACCGGGCGGCACGCCGGACCCGCTGCGGCTAACCTCATGATCGACGGAACGGGTCGGCGCGGGCGGGGGAGTACGGGCGGGTGGAACAGCGGCGACGGGTCGGCGCGTACGGCGTGTGTCGGGGCTCGGACGGGCGGGTGTTGCTGGTCCGGGGTTCCGCCCTGTGCCCGGTCCCGGGCGTCTGGCAGGTGCCCGGCGGAGGCCTCGAACACGCGGAGCACCCGGCGCACGCGGTGGTCCGCGAGTTCGCCGAGGAGACCGGCCTCGCGGTGGAGGTGACCGGGCTGCGGGCGGTGTCCGCCGACGTGACGGCCTTCCGTGCCGCCGACGTCGCGGTGCACACCGACCGCGTGGTCTTCGACGTCGTCGCGCGCGGCGGCGAACTGCGGCCGGAGCCGGCCGGCGGCACCGACGAGCTGGGCTGGTTCACGACCGACGAAGCGGCGGCGGTGCCGCTCATGCCGTTCACCGCCGAGCTGCTCGGCGTGCCCGTGTCGCCCCTGCCGTCCGATCTGCCCCGTTCGTCGGCGACCGAGCCCGCCGCCGCGCTCCCGTCCGACCGCAGGCAGCGCTTCGGGGCGTACGGCCTGGTCACCGACCCGGCCGGCCGGGTGCTGCTCACCATGATCGCCGACGGTTACCCGGGTGCCGGCCGGTGGCACCTGCCCGGCGGCGGGACCGACCACGGCGAGCAGCCGGTCGCCGCGCTGCTGCGCGAACTGGTCGAGGAGTCCGGGCAGCTCGGGCGGGTGGTCGAGCTGATCGGCGTCGACAACCTGCACAACCCGGCGGCGCTGGGCCCGGAGGGGCGCCCGCTCGACTGGCACGGCATCCGGGTGCTCTACCGGGTGGCGGTGGACGCGCCCACCGAGCCGCGGGTGACCGAGCTGGCCGGCGGCTCCACCGCCCGCGCGGGCTGGTTCACCCCGGAAGAACTCGCCGGGCTGCCGCTGAGCGGGATCGCCGCACTGGCGCTGGCCAATGCGCCTACCGATGAGCGTCCGTAACCGGACATCGGTGTCCCCGGCACCCGCTCACCGAGCCGGCGGAGACGGGGTCCGGTACATTCGATGTGGGGTTGGTGGAGGAAACGGGCGATGGAGCCCGAGATGGGAATAAGAGAGCGGTACGCGCGGTTAGACCAGATATAAGTACCGCCGGCAGCTATCGCCAACCCCCGTTCCCCTATGCGATGGTGTACTCCGCAAAACGGCTGCCGGGCCAGAAAGGTCCGGCACGAGACAGCCGGACGGCCGCCCTCGCGACGGTAAACCGATCCGGTGATGGAGGAAACGTGCCGAGAGCCCCATGGCGCCGGCGTCGTACCACTGACAGTCCGCGTCCCGCAGGGCGTCGTTGGGCGGGCCCGTTGCGCCGCAGCAGCACGCTCGCCCGGCAGGTGCTGCTGGTCCGGGTGGGGCGCCGCGACGGCGACCTGCACGCGACCAGCGACCTCTCGATGCCCGAACACCGCTACGCCGACCGGCCGCGACGCCGCTACGGACTCACCCAGGTCGAGCGCGCCGACGTCGCCTCGATCGTCCCGGTCAGCCCCGCGCTCGGCCCCACGACCCAGGTCGACGACGAGTCGGCGATGTCGATCCCGCTGCTTCCGGGCGAGCGGACGGTCGCCCGCCGGATGAAGTTCGCGGTGGTCAACGCCTGCACACTCAGCAGCCTGATGCTCGGCATGCTGGCCATCTTCCTGGCCATGCAGGGCGAGGTGCGCGTCGCCGCGCTCTGCCTGATCGCCTGCGTCGTCTTCGACGGCCTCGACGGCGCGCTCGCCCGCAAGTTCGGCGTGGCCAGCCCGTTCGGCGCGCAGATGGACTCGCTGGCCGACATGTGCTCGTTCGGGCTCGCCGCCCCCGTGGTGGTCTACGCCTCGCTGGCCGGTTCGGTCTCCACGCCGGCCGCCGCGGTGGCCTGCGCCCTCGTGGCGGCGTGCGCGGCGATCCGGCTCGCCCGGTTCAACGTCTCGCCGAAGGACGGCCGGTTCTTCTGCGGTGTCCCCACCACCATGGCCGCCGCGGTGCTCGCGCTGACCGTCGCCATCGGGCTGCCGGTGCCGGGCATCGTCCTGGTCGCCGGCGTGGCGCTGCTCGCCTTCGCCATGGTCTCCAGCTTCCCCTACGCGAAACTCGCCCGGCTGGTGAAGCTGCCGCCGTGGCTGTGGCTGGCCCCGGTGATCGGCGCGCTGATCGACATCCGGCTCACCTTCGCGCTGATCGTGGTCGGTTACCTGGTCAGCGGCCCGGTGCTCTGGCTGCGTCAGCGCCGCACCGCCTGACACACGTACGCGAAAAAAGGGGCGCCGCGATCGCGCGGCGCCCCTTCTTCGTGTCGTCCGGCCGGGCCTCAGCGCCAGCGGGCGATGACGGTCGAGCCCCCGACGACCTTGTCCCCGGGGCCGACCAGCGGCTCCGCCGCGTCCGCCGGCAGGTAGACGTCGGTGCGCGAGCCGAACCGGATCAGGCCGAAGCGCTCGCCCCGGGCCAGCAGCGCGCCGATCGGCGCCCGCTGCACGATCCGCCGGGCGATCAGGCCGGTGCGCTGCGCCACGACCACCGTGCCGCGCGCGGTGTCCAGCACCGTGTACGCGGCCACGTTGTGCTCCGCCGCCGGCTTCATCGCGTTGGCGAAGCCACCGTCGGCGACGAAGTAGTCGACCACCTTGCCGGCCACCGGCGCACGGTTGACGTGCACGTCCAGCACCGACAGGAACACCGCGATCCGCAGCCACTCGCCCTCGCCGAAGCGCTCGTCGTGCAGCCGCTGCACGGACAGCACCCGACCGTCGGCCGAGGCGACCACCGCCGAGGAGTCCTCCGGCACGTCACGCTCCGGGTCCCGGAAGAAGGCGGCCACGGGAGCGGCGGCCAGGGCCGGGAGCAGCCAGAGCTTCGACTTCGGCCGGGTCGCCCGGGCCACCGCGGCCAGGCCCAGCGCGATGCCGGCCGCGGCCACCCCGTTGGAGTCGATGTGCATGCCACGGGTCAGCGGGACGCTGGACGGCCGGTACGCCGGGGCCAGCCGGGCCGCCGACGCGGCGTCGGCCGGGGTGTAGCGGAGCCGGTACACCCGCAGCGGCGGCGTGTTGCGCAGCACCAGGTCGACCCCGACGCCGTACAGCGCGCCCTGCCGGTCCAGCTCGGCGGCGGCGCCCGCGGTGCGTCCCGGCGTCGCGGTCGTGGCCACGCTCAGCACCGCGCCATCGGCGAGGTACTTCGTCAGGCCCTCGACGGCGGCGCGGGTCTCGTCTGCCGTGCCGGTCAGCGGCTCCGCGGCGACGACCACCGCGGCCGGCTCGGCCTCGGCGAGGGTGTCGACCACGCGGACCCGGTCGGCCACCCAGCGCCCCTGGGCGGTGACGTGCTCCCGGAGGGCCGCCGGGGAGGTCGACCCGGCGGGCACCAGGGTGAGGGTGTCGCCGGGCAGCAGCGCGTCGATCGCCGCGGTCAGCACCGCGGACTCGGGCGTCGCGCCGACCAGCAGCGCGGCCTTCGGATCGTTGATCCGGGCGAGCTCGGAGACGAGGGTACGGGCGGCTCGCTCGCCGATGCGGACCGGACCGGACCGGCCGGAGGTGCGCACGGCGGGGGACTGCGTCATGTCGGACGGACTCCTGACGGGTAGAGACGGGAATCGCGGCGGGACCGCCACGGCGGCGCGTCCGGCCGGCGCGGCGACCAGGTCGGTGCGGCGGCCAGGTCGGCGCGGGCCGGCCGGCGGAGGCGAGTTCTCCACGGCCAGCATAGGCCGCCGCCGACGACGGCCGCACCGCTGTCGTCAGCCGCGCGGGTGCTCCCCACCGGCCGGCGGCCCGTCGGTCCGCCGGGGCAGGGCGTCCTCGTCGGCGGCGCGGTCCTCGACCGCCTCTGGCCGGACGTCGGTGACGGCCTCCGTCGGCCACTCGTCGGCCTCGTCCCCGGCCCGCAGGCCGCCCGTGGCCGGACGGCCCGTCGCCAGCGTCTCCGTGGTCGCTCCGGCGGTCGTCGGCTCCTTCGCCGTCTGCCCGCCGGCCGTCGGCTCCTCCGCCGTCTGCCCGCCGGCCGTCGGCTCCTCCGCCGTCTGCCCGCCAGTCGTCGGCATCTCCGCCGTCTGCCCGGCGGTCGTCGGCACCTGCGCCGTCTGCCCGGCGGTCGTCGACTCCTCCGCCGTCTGTCCGCTCGGCGGCCGTCCGGCCGTCGTCGGTGCGCCGGTCGTCGGCGCGGAGACGTCCCACTCGGATCGCGCGCCCCAGTCGGTCGGCTCGCCCCAGTCGGAGCGCCGGCCGCCCCACGCCGTCGGCTCGTCGGCCGGCGCAGGTCGGTCGAGGTCCCAGCGGGTCGGGTCCGTCCCGGTGGCCTGTCCGTCCGTCGCCCGGCCCGCCGGATCCGCGCCCGGCGGGGTGGAGACGGGCGCGACGGCGTCCGGGGCGACCGCGTCGGAGGCGGTGGCGTCGGTGAGGGCGGCGTCGGAGGGGGCGTCGCCGGGCGCGGGCGCGCCGCCGGACCGCCCGGAGCGCAGCGCGCCCAGCAGGCCCAGCAGTCCGATCAGGATCAGCGCGCCGGCCAGGAACCAGCCGACCGGCGGGAGGGCGAGCCCGAGCAACTGGGCGAGCAGCCACCACGCGGCGAGGCCGAGGAAGATCAGCCCGAAGGCGAAGGACACGATGTCGGTGCGGTGGGCCTTCACCGGGTCACCTCCAGGTTGCCGGCGTTGACGTGGATGTAGAGGCGCAGCGTGCCGCCGCCGGGGCCGTCCGGACCCAGGTCGGTCGTCTCCCGCAGCTCGCCCGCCAGCCCGCCGGAGTGCTTGCCGAAGACGACCGCGTCGCCGGCGTTGACGTCGGCCACCGTGGTGACGTCGACGTTCGGCGGCACCACCACAGTGCACTCGCCGAAGTTGACGGAGACGGTGATCTCGGTGTTCTTCTTGTCGAAGTCGACCGCGCGCAGGTCCAGGACCGTGTCGCCGAAGCTGTTCTCGTACCGCAGGGCGAGGTCGCGGTGGTCGGTGGGCGCCCAGGTGACGTTGCCGTCGACGCCCCGGATCCGGTCGTAGGACTCGGCCACGGTGGCCACCCCGAGCGCGGCGGCGGCCACCACGCCGAGTGCGATGAGCCAGCGGGCCCGTCCGAACCAGGTGCCGACCAGCAGGCCGAGCCCGATGGTGGCCAGCGTGGCCGCGAAGTAGGCCGACGCCCCGATGTCGTAGACGTCCAGCAGGTCGACGACGGCGACCACGCCCAGGGCGAGGAAGATCAGCGAGAACGTCACCGCGCCGAGCGGGGAGCGCTCCTTCGGTCGCTTCGGCGGCTTCGGCGGCTTGCGCGGTGCGGGCGGCACGACGGTCTGCCCGGCGTACGGGCCGTGCGGGGCGAACGGGGGCCGGTAGCCCGGGGGCCGGGGTGGGGGCACCGGGTGGCCCGGTCCCGGTGCGCCCGAGGTCGCGGCGGGCCAGCCGGACGTGGGCGCCGCCGGGGGCCAGCCGACGGTCGGCGTACCCGCGGGTGGACGGGCGGGCGGGGCCGGGGCGGCCGGGGGCCAGGCGGGCAGCTCGGCGGTCGGTGGGGAGACCGGGGCGCTCCAGGCGGGCTGGGCGACGGTCGCCGGCGGGGCCGGGACCGGGCCCGTCCCCGGGGGCACGGCCACGGTCGGCGGGGCCGCGTACGCGACCGGGGCGGGATGGCCGACCGGTGGCACCGGCCCGGGCGGGGCGGTGGGCGGAACGGGCGGGACGGGGCCGGCCGGCGCGCCCTGGGCGGCCCTGTTGTCGCGGTTGAGCAGCAGCGCGCCGCCGATCAGGATCGTGGCGCCGAGCAGCACCGCCCGGAACGCGTCCGTGACGATGTAGCCGAAACTGATCGCGACCAGGATGCTCAGCACGATCACCGTGACCGGGGACATGCTGGACCGGCCGCGGCCCAGCATGGACTCGACGGGAGAGGCGCTGTCCCCCTCGCCCGGGATGATCAGCCACGCGGTGACGTAGACCAGGATGCCGATGCCGCCGAAGAAGCCGAGCACCGCCAGCAGCACCCGCCAGAGGACCGGGTCGGTGTTTGTGGCCCGGCCGATGGCGGCGCAGACGCCGGCCAGGTAGCGGCCGTCGCGGGGGCGCACCAGCCCGTACCGCGAGGTGAAGCCGGCGCCGCCGAACGACGGCTGCGGTCCGGGGCCCGGCCCGGCGCCGGGCGGCGGTGGCCCACCCGGGTCCCCGGCAGGGGGCGGCGCGGCCACGGGGGGCGGCGCCGCGGAGCCGGCGGGCGGTGTCGCGGTCGGCGGTGGCCCACCCGGCTGAGCGGCCCCGGGGTCGGCGGGCTGGGCAGCTTCCTCGGTCATGCCTCGATCCTGCTGCCCCGACCCGCCGGGCGGCCTCAGGACCCGACCCTGACCCCACCCTGAGATCCCGGCGGCCCGAATGTCGGGGGCGTCCCCGTGGTCGGGCCCCGGTGCGTCGTGTGACGATCGATCCGACGCCGGAAACGAACCGTCGCCCGCTCCGTGCCCGCCGTGACCAGGGAGTCTCCGATCAGCGCCGTGACGCAGCCACCCCGCCTCTACCGCGCCCCCGAGCACCGGATGGCCGCGGGGGTGGCCGCCGGCATCGCCGACCACCTCGGCATCTCGGTGCTGCGGGTACGGGTCGCCTTCATGGTGCTGCTGGGGCTGAGCGGACTCGGCCTGCTGCTCTACGCGGCATTCTGGGCGGTCGTGCCGCTGCGCCCGGGCGACACCGCCGTGCCCGCCCGCAGGGACGTCGCCCAGCTGCTGCCGTTCGTGGCGATCGGCCTCGGCGTGCTGCTGGTGCAGGTGATGGTCTTCGACTCGGTCGGGGCGGCGGGCACCGCCGGCTGGCTGGTCGCGATCATCGCGGTCGGCGCCGGGGTGATCTGGCACCAGTCGGCCCCGGAGCGGCGGCGGCAGTGGGGCGACTCCATGCCGGTGCCCTGGCTGGGCGCGGTGGTGGAGGAGAGCGACCGGCGGGCCTTCGTGCTCCGGTTCATCGGCGGCGGGGTGCTGGTCGCGGTGGGCATCATCGGCGTCGCCGCGGTCTACTCCCCGGCGCAGAACTTCGACGCCGTGCTCAACGGCGTGATCTTCGCCCTGGTCGGGCTCGCCGGGGTCGGCGTCGTGGCCGCGCCGGTGCTGTGGCGGACGTACAACCAGCTCCGGTCGGAGCGCGAGGGGCGCATCCGGGAGCAGGAACGGGCCGAGCTGGCCGCCATGGTGCACGACCAGGTGCTGCACACCCTGGCCCTGATCCAGCGCAACGCGAGCGACGTGAAGACCGTCCAGCGGCTCGCCCGGGGGCAGGAACGCTCGCTGCGCAACTGGCTCTACAAGCCCACCGGCTCGCCCACCGAGCGGTTCGCCGCCGCCCTGGAGCAGGCCGCCGCCGAGGTCGAGGACACGTTCGCGATCACGGTGGAGGCGGTGGTGGTCGGCGACCGGGAGACCGACGAGCGGGTCGGCGCGCTGGTGGCGGCCGCCCGCGAGGCGCTGGTGAACGCCGCCCGGCACGCCGGGGTGCAGACCGTCTCGCTCTACGCCGAGGTCGAGCCGGATCAGGTCAGCGTCTTCGTCCGGGACCGGGGGAAGGGCTTCGACCCGGATACGGTGGAGGATCACCGGCACGGGGTCCGGGGTTCGATCATCGGGCGGATGAAGCGGCACGGCGGCCGGGCGGAGATCCGCTCCGAGCCGGGGGAAGGGACCGAGGTCCGGTTGATCCTGCCGATCACCCGCGACCCGGCAACGGCGGAGAGGGACAAGTGATGACCGAGCAGTCGATGGAACCGGTCGAGGGGGCGGCTGCCCGCGCCGAGCGGCTGCGGGTCTTCCTCGTCGACGACCACGCCATGTTCCGCGCGGGGGTCCGCGCCGAGCTGGGCGCGCACGTCGAGGTGGTGGGCGAGGCGAGCACCGTCGCCGAGGCGGTCACCCGGATCGCCGCCACGCTGCCCGACGTGGTGCTGCTCGACGTGCACATGCCCGACGGCGGCGGCCGGGCGGTGCTGGAGGCGATGCGGCGTACCCACCCGCAGGTCAAGTTCCTGGCGCTGAGCGTCTCGGACGCGGCGGAGGACGTGATCGGGCTGATCCGGGCCGGCGCGCGGGGCTACGTCACGAAGACGATCTCCCCGGAGGAACTGGCCGCCGCGGTCCGCCGGGTGGCCGACGGCGACGCCGTGTTCAGCCCCCGGTTGGCGGGGTTCGTGCTGGACGCGTTCGCGGCCCGTCCCGACGCTCCGGTGGCCGACCCGGAGCTGGACCAGCTCACCAACCGCGAGCGCGAGGTGCTGCGGCTGCTCGCCCGGGGGTACGCCTACAAGGAGATCGCCAAGGAGCTCTACATCTCCATCAAGACGGTGGAGACGCACGTGTCCAACGTGCTTCGCAAGCTCCAGATGTCCAACAGGTACGAGTTGTCCCGCTGGGCGGCCGACCGCCGGCTGGTGTGATCCAATTCTTTTCCCCGTCATATGGGACGGAAACGACGAATGCGGCCCACAGGGGCTGACAAGCGATCAACTCCCGTCACATAATGCCCCGTCGCGTTCTCGCGTGCGGGTGGTGCACATCCCGCGGGAACGGCGGCTTCACGCAACCCGCCGTGCGCGGGTCACCCCTGGGGAGAGGTGCACGAATCTGATGTTCGGACAACGAGGACGGCGCTGGGCGCGGATCGCCCTGGCGACCGTCGCCGGCGGCGCGCTGGCACTCGGCGCGGTGGCGCCGGCCGCCGCCGCCGACAAGACCGGCGTCGCCAAGTCGGTCAAGGGCAGCAACGTCACGCTCGTGCTCAACGGGCAGCCGAAGAGCACCGGTGCCCTGGCACTCAAGATCGACGGGAAGCTCGTCCCCGCCTTCTGCATCGACTACCACACCAACGTGGCGATCGACGGCAAGTACAAGGAGGGCACCTGGGACGAGTCCCAGGTGAAGAACCTCGGCAAGGTGCAGTGGGTGCTGACCCACGGCTACCCGAACGCCGACGCCGCCAAGCTGCTGGCCGCCGCCGGCGCCACCGCCCCGGCGAAGGCCGACGCCGACAAGCTGCTCTACTTCGGCACCCAGACCGCCATCTGGAACTTCAGCGACGGCGTCCAGCTGGGTGAGTGGGTCGACAACCCCAAGCTGCTCGGCAAGAAGCAGTACGACGTGGTCAAGAAGGTCCACGACTACCTGGTCGCCAACGCCACCGACCAGCCCGAGCCGAAGGCCGAGCTGAGCGTCGACCCGGCCAGCGCCAAGGCCACCGTGGGCGAGAAGGCCGGCCCCTTCACCGTCAAGGGCCCGGCGGGCGAGATCACCGTCGCGGTCGACGGCGGCTCGGCGGTCGACGCCGAGGGCAAGCCGGTCACCAAGACCACCAACGGCGGCCAGTTCTGGCTGGCCGCGGACGGCGCCGGCGAGGTGAAGGTGACCGTTTCCGCCCAGGACTCGGTCTCCTTCGGCCGGGTGTTCCTCTTCACCGGCCAGCGCGCCGCGCAGAAGCTGATCCTCGGTGGCAGCACCGGCGCCACCGTGAGCGCCAAGGCCGAGGCCGCGTTCGCCGCCGCCCCGGCCGAGTCGCCGTCGCCGAGCGCGCCGGCGGAGTCGCCGTCGCCCAGCGCCCCGGCGGAGTCCCCGTCGCCGAGCGCCCCGGTCGACAGCCCGGCCCCGTCGACCTCGCCCGCGAGCAGCGGCGGTGACCTGCCGCTGACCGGCTCCCCGATCGCCGCCGCGATCGCCGCCGGCGTGGCGCTGCTGGCCGCCGGCGCGGTCGCCGTGCTGCTGTTCCGCCGTCGCAAGCTGCGCTTCACCGCCTGACCGACGCCCGCTTCACCGGCCCCGGCCCCGGTACCGCCCCGCGCGGTGCCGGGGCCGGAGTCGTTCGTCCCCCCGGACCGGCTCACCTCGGCGCGCGGGTGCCTCCGCACTCTCCGCACTCTCCGGAGTCGCCCGGGTGACGAGCAGGTACGAGGCGTCGACACCCTCCGCCGCCCAGGTGGGGATGGTGCCCGCACAGCCGAAGCCGGCATCGTCCGGATGGGCAAAAACGGCCAACGCCCGGCCGACGTCGGACAGCGCCGGAGGGGACGCGGGGAAGCTCACAGCCATCGACCCCGTACCGGGGGGCGGACCCCCTCTGAACCGTGTCTTTCCTGCTCAGAGCGGTACGACCCGCGTACATCATGATCTTTTTTCGGGTATCGGCAACGTGGCGACCAACTAACGGCTTGATAACGGCACCTTCACGGAACGGGCCGGTGGGTGTCACAGTGGCAGCACCTCACCCCTCATGTGAGGCACTCCGTACGGCCTGACGACCATGGACCCGCCTGTTGACGGTGCTCCGTGGTGGTCTCGTGTGCGCGGTGCCGAGCACGACGGGCGAGGTGGCCCGGCGGATCGGTACATCAATCTTGTCCCGAATTCACTGCGGTGAAACCGGCTCCCGCACTGCGGGCGCCGGACGTGTCACCCCCCATACGTGCGTGAAACCCACGACGGATCCAGGTTCAGAAAGAGGAGGCCCCTCGGAATGAGAGTCTCGAAGCGGGCAAGTAGCGCGGTCGCGCTGGGCGCGGCGTTCGCGCTCGTCGCGTCCGGCTGCTCGAGCAGCGACAGCGACGGTGGCGACGCCGGCGCCAGCAGCGACGGCGCGATCACCATCGACGGCACTCAGCCGGAGGTCGGCCTGGTCCCGTCGAACACCACCGAGACCGGTGGTGGGGCGATCATCGACTGGATCTGGACCGGTCTGGTCGAGTACCCGAACGACGGCAGCGCGCCGCGCAACGCGGTCGCCGAGTCGATCGAGACGTCCGACTCCAAGGTCTACACGATCAAGATCAAGAAGGACACGAAGTTCCACGACGGCACCGTCGTCAAGGCCAAGAACTTCGTGGACGCCTGGAACTGGGGCGCCTACTCGCCCAACGGCGCGCAGAACGGCAGCTTCTTCGCCGACATCCAGGGCTTCGACCAGGTCCACACCGAGGACCCGGACGGCGCCGAGGGCCCGAAGAAGGCCCCCGAGCCCGCCGCCAAGGAGATGTCCGGCCTGAAGGTCGTCGACGACTGGACCTTCGAGGTCACCCTGGCCGCGCCGACCGCGGTGTTCCCGACCAAGCTCGGCTACAGCACCTTCATGCCGCTGCCGGACGCGTTCTTCACCGGGGGCGCCGAGGCGTTCGGCAAGAAGCCGATCGGCAACGGCCCGATCAAGTTCGTGTCGTGGGAAGACGACGTCCAGATCAAGCTGACGCGCTTCGATGAGTACTCCTTGAACGACAAGATGAAGATCAAGGACGTCAACATCAAGCTGTACCAGGACGACACGGCGGCCTACAACGACCTGCTCGCCGGCAACCTGGACTTCCAGCAGCAGGTTCCGGTCTCCGCCATCGCGGGCGACAAGTGGAAGAACGACCTGGGCGACCGGGCGATCTCCTCCACCACCCCGTCGACCGGCATCATCGCCTTCCCGATCTACGACAAGCGCTTCCAGAACCCGAAGCTGCGTCGCGCGATCTCGCTGTCGATCAACCGCCAGGAGATCAGCGACAAGATCTTCTTCGGTTCGCGCAAGCCGGCCGACAGCTGGGCCAACCCGCTGACCCCGGGCGCCAAGGCCGGCAACTGCACCGCCTGCCAGTTCAACGTCGACGAGGCCAAGAAGCTCCTCGCCGAGGCCGGTGGCTTCACCGGTGAGCTGGTCATGTTCTACAACGCCGACGCCAGCCACAAGGAGTGGATGGAGGCCGTCGCGCAGCAGGTCAAGACGAACCTCGGCATCAACGCTCGCGCCGAGGGCGTGCCGACCTTCGCGGTGTTCCGCCAGAACATCAACGCCGGCAAGATGACCGGCATGTACCGCGCCGGCTGGCAGCAGGACTACCCGGACGTGGAGAACTGGGTCGGCCCGCTCTACGTGACCGGCGGTTCCTCGAACGACGGCAAGTACAGCAACCCGCAGGTCGACGCGCTGGCCAAGGAAGCCGCCTCCGCGCCGAGCCTGGAGGCGTCGCACGCCAAGTACGCCGAGGCTGTCGCCCTCATCGACCAGGACGTCCCCTCGATCCCGGTCTACTTCGGTGGTCAGCAGTCCGGTCACTCGGAGAAGATCAAGAAGATCGAGCTCTCCAACGTCGGTGAACTCGACCTCACCTCGGTCGAGCTCTGATCCGAACGGTCTGACCCCGGGTCGGGCTCACCTACCGGTGAGCCCGACCCGGGCCGTTCCGTGAGGTGGTGTCACCACACCGCCTCGCCACGTCTGTCATCCCCGTGTCGGCCGTCCGACGCGCGCCCCCTGTCTGGAGGACCACCCCATGGGCCGTTATCTGTTGAGACGGCTGCTCCAACTCATCCCGGTCTTCATCGGGACGACGTTCCTGATCTACTGGCTCGTGTGGTCGGTGCCCGGTGACCCGTTCGCGGGCAAGTGTGGCGAGCGTCCCTGCCCCGACAGCTTCGTCAACATGATGACCGAGAAGTTCAAGCTCGACGAGCCGCTCATCGTGCAGTACGGCAACTACATGAAGAACCTCTTCCAGGGCGACTTCGGGCAGACGTTCGGTGGCCGGGAGATCGGCGACATCATCGCCACGGCGTACCCGAACACCTTGAAGCTGGCCCTGGTGGCGCTGGCCATCGAGGCGGTCATCGGGCTCACCGCGGGCGTGCTGACGGGCCTGCGCCGCAACGGCTTCCTGGACAACCTGGTCCTGGTCTCCAGCCTCTTCCTGATCGCGCTGCCGATCTTCGTCATCGGCTTCGTGGCCCAGTGGCTGCTCGGCGTGCAGTGGGGCATCGTCAAGCCGACGGTCTCCAGCGAGATGCGGCTCTCCGAGCTGATCGTGCCCGGCTTCGTGCTCGGCAGCGCCTCGATGGCGTACATCGCCCGGTTGGCCCGCACGAGCATCGCGGAGAACCGGCGGGCCGACTACGTGCGTACGGCGATCGCCAAGGGTCTGCCGATGCGCCGGGTGGTCGGGATCCACCTGCTGCGCAACTCGCTCATCCCGGTGGTCACGCTGCTCGGGACCGACCTCGGCGCCCTGATGGGCGGCGCGATCGTCACCGAGGGCATCTTCCAGATCAACGGGATCGGCCGACAGGTCTACCGCGCGATCATCACCAAGGAGAGCGCTACCGTTGTCTCCATCGTGGTGGTCCTGGTGCTCGTCTACCTGCTGATGAACCTGCTGGTCGACCTGCTCTACGCCGCCCTGGACCCGAGGATCCGCTATGAGTGAGCGCAGCGAACGAATCATCATTGCAGCGTTCGCGGGCACCAGTGCCCGCGCCGAGCGGAGTGGGGGACGGGCATGAGTGACCCGAGTGCCGCCTCGATCGTCAGCACCCCGCCCGCGCACGCCCCCGACGAGATCGGCGCGCCGAGCAACGCGGGCCTGCCGGAGAACGCCCGCAAGGAGAAGCCGCGCGGTCTGCTCGGCGACGCCTGGCGTGACCTGCGCCGCAAGCCGCTGTTCTGGATCTCCGCAGGGTTCATCGTCCTCTTCATGCTGATGACCGCCTTCCCCTCGCTGTTCACCTCCGGCGACCCGGAGAACGGCAACCTGCAGAACAGCCTCGTCGGCCCGTCGTCGGACGCCTGGTTCGGCTACGACTTCCAGGGCCGGGACGTCTTCGCCCGGGTGATCTACGGCGCCCGCGCGTCGATCGTGGTCTCCCTGCTCTCCGTGCTCGGCGTGCTGCTCTTCGGCGGCGCGATGGGCATCGTGGCGGGCTACCGGGGCGGCTGGGTGGACGCACTGCTCTCCCGCATCGCCGACGTCTTCTTCGGGCTGCCGTTCGTGCTGGGTGCCATCGTCATCCTGACGACCTTCAACGGGTCGGGCACGAGCAACAGCAAGGCCGAGATCATGGCGCTGGTGAGCATCTCGCTGATCGTGCTGGGCTGGCCGGTCGTGATGCGGCTGATGCGCTCCTCGGTGCTGGCCACCAAGGAGGCGGACTACATCGTCGCCGCCCGCGCGCTGGGCGCCGGCACCGGCCGGATCATCCTCAAGCACCTGCTGCCGAACTGCCTCGCGCCGCTGCTGGTCTACGGGACGATCCTGGTCGGCTCGTACATCGGCGCCGAGGCGACGCTGTCCTTCCTGGGCGTCGGCCTGAAGAGCCCGGTGGTGTCCTGGGGCATCATGATCAACGAGGCGCAGAACCTCCTCCGCGTCGCGCCCTACCTGCTCTTCTTCCCCGCCGCGTTCCTCGTCGCCGCCGTACTGAGCTTCGTGATGCTCGGTGAGGCGGTCCGCGAGGCCCTCGATCCGAAACTCCGCTAGGGGAGATTCAGTTGTCCGACATTCTGGTGTCCGAGCAGTCCGCGGCCGGCGCGTCCGGCCGCCCCTCGGGCAGGTTGCTCGAGGTGGAAGACCTCCGGGTGGAGTTCCGCACCCGGGACGGCGTCGCCAAGGTCATCAACGGGGTCACGTACCACGTCGACGCGGGGGAGACCCTCGCCGTGCTCGGCGAGTCCGGCTCCGGTAAGAGCGTCACCGCGCAGACCATCATGGGCATCCTCGACACGCCGCCCGGTTTCGTCACCGGCGGTCAGGTCCGCTTCCAGGGCAAGGACATGCTCGGCATGTCCTTCGAGGAGCGGCGCCGCATCCGCGGCGAGGGCATCGCGATGATCTTCCAGGACGCGCTCTCCGCGCTGAACCCGGTCTTCACCGTCGGGTTCCAGATCGCCGAGCAGTTCCGGGTGCGGCGCGGGATGAGCCGCTCCGACGCCAAGAAGCGCGCGATCGAGATGCTCGACCAGGTCAAGATCCCGAACGCCAAGGGCCGGTTCAGCAGCTACCCGCACCAGTTCTCGGGCGGCATGCGGCAGCGCGCGATGATCGCGATGTCGCTCGCCCTGGACCCGGAGGTGCTGATCGCGGACGAGCCGACCACCGCGCTCGACGTGACGGTGCAGGCGCAGATCATGGACCTGCTCGCCGAACTCCAGCGGGAGCGGCAGATGGGCATGATCCTGATCACCCACGACCTCGGCGTGGTCGCCGACGTCGCGGACCGGATCGCGGTGATGTACGCGGGCCGGATCGTCGAGGAAGCCAACGTCTACGACCTGTACGCCAAGCCGGCGCACCCGTACACGATCGGCCTGATCAACTCGATCCCGCGGCTCGACGAGAAGGGGCAGGAGCTCCGGACGATCAAGGGTCTCCCGCCGAACCTCATGAACATCCCGCCGGGCTGCCCGTTCAACCCGCGCTGCCCCATGGCGCAGCCGGTCTGCCGGGAGAAGGTCCCGCCGCTGCTGCAGGTCGGCGCCGGCCGGGCCAGCGCCTGCCACTTCGCCGAGGAGCTGGTGAACCGTGACTGAGAACATCCTCGAGGTCCGTGACCTGGTCAAGCACTACCCCGTGACCCGGGGCGTGGTGTTCAAGAAGACCATCGGTCACGTCAAGGCGGTCGACGGGGTCTCCTTCGAGCTCAAGGCCGGCGAGACCCTGGGTGTGGTCGGCGAGTCGGGCTGCGGCAAGTCGACGCTGGCCCGGGTCCTGATGAACCTGGAGAAGCCCACGGGTGGCAGCGTCCACTACAAGGGCCAGGACATCTCGAAGTTCTCCGGCCCGGCGCTGCGCCGGCTGCGTCGGCAGATCCAGCTGGTGATGCAGGACCCGTACACCTCGCTGAACCCGCGGATGACGGTCGGCGACCTGATCGGCGAGCCGTTCGAGATCCACCCGGAGGTGGCGCCGAAGGGCAGCCGCCGGGAGAAGGTCCGGGAGCTGCTCGACCTGGTCGGCCTCAACCCGGAGCACATCCACCGGTACCCGCACCAGTTCTCCGGCGGTCAGCGGCAGCGCATCGGCATCGCCCGGGCGCTCGCCCTGCGGCCCGAGATCATCGTCTGCGACGAGCCGGTCAGCGCCCTGGACGTGTCGATCCAGGCCCAGGTGATGAACCTGCTGGAGAAGCTCCAGGGCGAGCTCGGCCTGTCGTACGTCTTCATCGCGCACGACCTGTCGGTGGTCCGGCACCTGTCGGACCGGGTCGCGGTGATGTACCTCGGCAAGATCGCCGAGATCGGCACCGAGGACGAGATCTACGAGCGGCCGACCCACCCGTACACCCAGGCGCTGCTCTCGGCCGTGCCGGTGCCGGACCCGACCGTGCGGGACAACAAGGCGATCATCCGCCTGACCGGTGACGTGCCGTCGCCGGTCAGCCCGCCGTCGGGCTGCCGGTTCCGGACCCGGTGCTGGAAGGCGCAGGACGTCTGCGCCGAGCAGGTCCCGCTGCTGGAGATCCGCTCGGGCTCGGACCACCCGAGCGCCTGCCACTTCGCGGAGAAGCGCGAGATCGTGCAGACGCACGAGGCGTGACCCCCACGGAACCGCCTGCCGACGTCATCGCGACGACGGCAGGCGGTTCCGTCGTTTCCGCCCCGCCCCGCCCCGGCCCGCGCGGGGGACCGTTGCCGGCGTACGCCTCACAGGGGGCCGCGGCCGGCGCGGAGCAGCAGCAGCGCGAGCTGCGTGCCGTCGGCGCCCAGGGCGGCCCGGAAGCGCTCCAGGATCGCCCGTTCCCGGGACAGCACCAGCCGGGTGCCGCCGGAGGCCATCCTCGTCACGCCGACCTCCTGGGAGAGCCGGGCCCGTTCCTGCCACAGCTCGATCAGCGCCCGGTCGATCTCGTCGATCCGCTCCCGGATCTCGACGATCCGGGCGGCGGCGGCCGGCTCCGGGGTGCCGGTTCCCGCCGCCGGCTTCGCGCCGTCGTCACCGCCCGGCACGTCGGCCGGGAAGTCGGGGGCACCGGGGTCGGGCCGGCCCGCCTCGGGTCGCGTCACGCTGCCGCTGGACTCCACCACGTCTGTCATCATCGGGTACCCCTCGCCGTCAGGTGCCCGGTGCCCGGATCCCGGGACGGAAGAAAGCCCCGGGCTCCAGGAGCCCGGGGCTTTCTCGTAGGTCTGATCGATCAGGCGCGACCTACGGCTGCCGGACTCCCGGTGCCGTAGTAAAAGTAGAAGCGCTGCCCGAACATGTCGTCGAGTATGCCGACCCCGGGCCGGCCGGCGCAAGGATTCGGCGCGACCCGTGCCCGGACGGGCGGTCCCGGTGCCGTCGTGACGCCGGGACCGCCCCGCCTCAGCCGAGGCGGGTGATCCGGTTCGCGGGTCCGGGAGCGACGGGCTCGCCGGCGCCCAGGTAGGCGATCAGCGCGTCGACGTCGAAGCCGGGGGCGGTGGCCCGGTCCGTGCCGGCCCGCAGCTCGGTGAAGCCGTCCCCGCCGTTGGCCAGGAAGTCGTTCGTGGTGACCCGGTAGCTCGCGGCCGGGTCGACCGGCGCGCCGTCGAACGCCAGGGCGCTGACCCGCGAGCCCACCGGGGCGGTGCTGTCGTAGGAGTACGTCAGCCCGGCGGAGACCTGGAGGATGCGTTGGGTGGTCTGCCCGTTGAAGCCGACGAACTGCTGCTCCAGCACGTTGCGCAGCTGCGCGCCGGTGAGGGTCTGGGTGACCACCAGGTTGTTGAACGGCTGGACGGTGAACGCCTCGCCGTAGGTGATCTCGCCAGGGTCCTCGTCGCCGGGGGAGGCCGCGTACGACAGGGACGCCCGGACGCCGCCCGGGTTCATCAGCGCGATCTGTGCCCCGCTGGAGCGGGTGTACGCGAGCTGCGCGTCGGCGATCACGTCACCGAGCGGGCTCTCCCCGTTCGGCCGGACTTCGCGGACGATGTCGGCCGAGATCCGGCCCACCACCCGGTTGGCGATGGGCGCGACGGCCGCCCGGTACTTGTCGGCCAGTGCCTTCGCGCCCGGGTCCACCAGGTCGGGGTTGCGCACGTACGTGCCCGGCGCGCTCTCCCGCCAGGTGCCGTCCGGGTTGCGTACGCCGTTCTCGACCACGACGTTGCGGGCGGAGATCCCGGTGAACCGGCCGGTACGCCGGTCCAGCGAGTAGTCCACGTCCGTGATCAGCTGGCCGTTGTTGCCGGCGCTGGTGACCACGCTGTGGGCACCCGAGGAGTTCGGCAGGGAGCAGGAGTAGAAGCGGTGGGTGTGGCCGGAGACGACCAGCCCGAACTCCGGCCGCAGGCCACGGACGATGTCCACGATCGGGCCGGAGAAGTTGGCGCAGTCCGAGACGCCCGGGGTGGCCGGCGGCGGCGACTGGGCGCCGCCCTCGTGCACCAGCAGCACCATCGCCTTGACGCCGAAGAGCTTGAGCACGCCGGCCCACTTGTTGGCGGTCTGCACCTCGTCGGTGAACCGCACGGAGGTGATGCCGGCCGGGTTGACGATGCCCGGGGTGCCCTCCAGGGTCACGCCGACGAAGCCGACGGGCACCCCGCCGACGAACTTCACGTCGACCGGGGGCAGGATCGGCAGGCCGGTCTTGCGGCTGACCGTGTTGGCGGCGAGGTAGGTGAACTTCGCGCCGGCGAAGCCGTCCCCGTCCTGGCAGCCGTCGACGGGGTGGCAGCCGCCCTTGTCGATCCGGATCAGCTCGTCGACGCCCTCGTCGAACTCGTGGTTGCCGACGGAGCTGACGTCCAGGCCGATCTCGTCCATCAGCTCGATGGTCGGCTCGTCGTGGAAGGCGGCGCTGACGAGCGGGGTGGCGCCGATCAGGTCGCCGGCCCCGACGGTGGTCGTGGCGCGCCCCTCGGCCCGGGCCTCGGCGCGCAGCTTCTTCAGCCAGGTGGCGAGGTACTCCACGCCGCCGGCGGGCGTGCCGTTGACCGCCGCGCCGCTGCCGCCGGGCGGGTCGATGGCGCCGTGGAAGTCGTTGTAGCTCAGGAAGTTGCCCTTGACCTCCCCGCCGCCGGGGGCGGCGTAGGAGACCGAGACGGGGGTCAGGCCGGCCTGCTGGTCGTCGGCGGGAGCCGGCGCGGGCCGGGAAGCGGTGGTCAGCGTGGCGACGACGGCCAACGCGAGGGTGGGCGCGGCGAGGTGACGCAGCGCCGCCCGACCGCGCGAACGCGGCTGAGTCATGGTCGTTTCTCCCAGTCGTGTACGGGGGAGGAGCCGGACTTTCACCGTCATCGTTCTGCACGGGGGACGGCGGCACCAGACACGACAGGGTGACATCTTCGTCTCGACCTGGATGTCAGGAAGGGCCCCTTCCTAACATCTCGACGGTGCGCGGCGGGGAAGTGTCCGCCCGGCGGCATAGACTCGCCGTGCGATGCATCCTCTCTTCGACATCCCCGCGTCCCCGCCCGCGCCGGCGCCCGCCCCGGCCTCGCCGCACCGGCCCAGGCCGGCGGCCGTCCATCTCGATCCGCAGGCCCTGGTCGAGGGCCTGAACGGGCCGCAGCGCGACGCCGTCACCCACGCCGGCTCGCCGCTGCTGATCGTGGCCGGTGCCGGCTCGGGCAAGACCCGGGTGCTCACCCACCGGATCGCCTACCTGCTGGCCGCCCGGGACGTGCACCCCGGCGAGATCATCGCGATCACCTTCACCAACAAGGCCGCCGGCGAGATGAAGGAGCGGGTCGCCCACCTGGTGGGTCCCCGGGCCCGCCTGATGTGGGTGTCGACGTTCCACTCCGCGTGCGTGCGCATCCTGCGGGCCGAGCACGAGCACGCCGGGCTGAAGTCCACCTTCTCGATCTACGACGCCGACGACTCCCGCCGGCTGATGCAGATGGTCGCCAGGGAGCTCGACCTCGACCCGAAGCGCTACCCGGCGCGCGGGCTGGCCGCCCAGGTCTCCAACCTGAAGAACGAGCTGGTCGACCCCGAGGCGTTCGCGGGCCGTGCCAAGGGCCCCAACGAGCGGGCGCTGGCGGAGGCCTACACGCTCTACCAGCGGCGGCTGCGCGAGGCGCACGCGCTGGACTTCGACGACCTGATCATGACGACGGTGCACCTGCTCCAGTCCCACCCGCACGTCGCGGAGAGCTACCGCCGGCGGTTCCGGCACGTGCTGGTCGACGAATACCAGGACACCAACCACGCCCAGTACACGCTGATCAAGGAGCTGGTCTCCGGCACGGAGGGGATCGAGCCGGCGGAGCTCTGCGTGGTCGGTGACGCCGACCAGTCGATCTACGCGTTCCGGGGCGCCACGATCCGCAACATCCTGGAGTTCGAGCGCGACTTCAGCGACGCCCGGACGATCCTGCTGGAGCAGAACTACCGCTCCACCCAGACCATCCTCAACGCCGCCAACGCGGTGATCGACCGGAACACGTCGCGCAAGCCGAAGCGGCTGTGGAGCGAGGCGGGCGCCGGTGAGCCGATCGTCGGCTACGTGGCCGACACCGAGCACGCCGAGGCCGACTGGGTGGCCCGCGAGATCGACCGGCTGGTCGACGCCGACGAGACCCGCCCCGGCGACGTGGCCGTCTTCTACCGCACCAACGCCCAGTCCCGGGTCTTCGAGGAGGTGTTCATCCGCGTCGGTCTGCCCTACAAGGTGGTCGGCGGGGTGCGCTTCTACGAGCGCAAGGAGGTCCGCGACGCGCTGGCCTACCTGCGCGCGGTGGTCAACGACGACGACACGGTCAGCCTGCGCCGGGTCCTCAACACCCCGCGCCGGGGCATCGGCGACCGGGCCGAGGCGTGCGTGGAGGCGCTGTCCAGCCGGGACCGGATCTCCTTCGGGGCGGCGCTGCGGCGGGCGAAGGACGCCCCGGGCATCTCCAGCCGGGCGGCCAACGGCATCGCCGACTTCGTGGCCCTGCTCGACGGCGCCCGCGAGCTGGCCGAGACGGGCACCCCGGAGGAGGTGCTGGAGGCGCTGCTGACCCGCTCGGGCTACCTCACCGAGCTGGAGGAGAGCCTCGACCCGCAGGACGCGGGGCGCGTCGACAACCTCCAGGAGCTGGTCAGCGTCGCCCGGGAGTACACCGAGCGGATCGAGGCGGTCGGCGAGGAGGGCGAGCGGGCCACCCTGGCCGGCTTCCTGGAGCAGGTCGCGCTGGTCGCCGACGCCGACCAGGTGCCCACTGACGACCCCGACCACCAGGGCGTGGTCACCCTGATGACGCTGCACACCGCGAAGGGCCTGGAGTTCCCGGTGGTCTTCCTGACCGGCCTGGAGGACGGCGTCTTCCCGCACCTGCGGTCGCTGGGCGACACCCGGGAGCTGGAGGAGGAGCGTCGGCTGGCGTACGTGGGCATCACCCGGGCCCGCCAGCGCCTCCACCTCTCCCGGGCGGTCACCCGCTCGGCGTGGGGGCAGCCGGCCTACAACCCGCCGTCGCGGTTCCTGGAGGAGTTGCCGCCGGAGCTGGTCCGCTGGGAGCGCACCGAGGGGTCGTACACCTCGTGGGCCGGCGGGGGCGGCGGCGTGGGTGGCCGCGCGGACCGGATGTCCGGCGGACGTGGGGGCTTCAACGGCGGCACGCCCAAGGCGGCGCAGCTGGCGAAGCGGCTGGGGGTCGACGCCAGCCGCCTGACCACGGCGAGCGAGCTGCCGCAGGGGCCGAAGGTGTCCGCGGGCGACCGGGTCAACCACCAGCGCTACGGCCTGGGCCGGGTGCTCGCCGTCGAGGGGCACGGCCCGGGAGCGCGGGCGCAGATCGACTTCGGCGACCAGACGATGTGGCTGGTGCTCCGGCACGCCCCGATCGACAAGCTCTGAGCGGCGGCCCGGCCCGGCAGCACGCCGGACCGGGCCGTGCCGGTAGGTGCGGGTCAGCAGGCCACGTCGATGCCCCGGGCGCGCAGGAACGGCGCGGGGTCGATCTGGTTCCACATCTGACCCTGGTGCACCTCGAAGTGCAGGTGCGGGCCGGTGGAGTCGCCGGTGGAACCCTCCAGGCCGATGGTCTGCCCGGCGGCGACCTTGTCGCCCACGCCCACCTTGGTGGTGCTCAGGTGGGCGTAGTGGGTCAGGTAGCCGTTGCCGTGGTCGACGAAGACGGAGATGCCGTACCCGTCGCCTACGTCGCCGGCCTTGGTGACGGTGCCGCCGAAGGCCGCGCGGACCGGGGTGCCGGCGGGCAGCGCGAAGTCGATGCCGGCGTGCTGGGTGCCCCAGCGCGGGCCGTAGCAGGAGGTGATGGCCGCGCCCTTCATCGGGATGACCCAACTGGGCTTCGGCTTGCTGGTCTTCTTCGGCTTCGGCTTGGCGGTGGTCGCCTTCGGGCTGGGCTTCGCCGACGGGCTGGCCTTCGTCGGGCTGGGTGTCGGGCTCGCCGAGGGGGTGGTCGGGGCGGTCGTCTCGCGGGCGGAACGGTCGGCGCGGTCGGCGGCCTCCGCGCGGGCCTGCGTGTCCACGGCGGCGGCCGGGACTGAGGGCTCGTCGTTCCCGGTGGCCGCGACGGCGGCGCCGCCGAGGCCGAGGCCGGTCAGGGCCGCCGCAGCGATGATCACGCGGGTGCGGCCGCCGATCCGCCTCCGGGGCCGGACGGGGGCGTCGGGGGTGTTCTCGTTCCGAATGTCTTCCTGCACGGCGGACCTTCACTGATCGAGGGGGCACTTGACCTCGAAATACTGGTGTCGACACGCGGCGTGACGGGTAGTGGGACGGGGTGCGGGCGGACCGACGACGGCCGCATCCGCCCGTTGCGTCCCCGTTCGGGGTTGTTCGACCGTAAAAGTGATCATGTGTGGGGATGGCGCCGGTCACAGTCGTCGGTGTGGCCCGGCTCACTTTCGACTCCGGTGGCACACGAAAAACCGCCCGGATCGGCAGATCCGGGCGGTCAACGGGCGATGCGCAGCGTCAGGACGCGGCTTCCTCGCTGTAATACACCTCGACTTGCAGCTTGATGTCCACTCCGCGCTCCTTGAGCCACGGCACCGGGTCGAGCGGCTCGCCCTTGACATGCACCTCCAGGTGCAGGTGGGAGCCGTAGGAGTGGCCGGTGTTGCCCACGAGGCCGAGCTGGTCGCCCGCCTTCACCTGCTGGCCCTCCTTGACGCTCAGCGCCGAGGAGTGGCCGTAGATCGCCTCGCTGCCGTCGGCGTGCTGGACGATCACGGTGTGGCCGTAGCCGCCGAACCAGCCGGCCTTGGTGACGGTGCCGGCGTGGATGGCGACGAAGGGGGTGCCCTCGGGGGCGACCAGGTCGACGCCGGTGTGCAGCTTGCCCCAGCGCATGCCGTAGGGCGAGTTGAACTCGTAGCCCTGGAGGGGGAGCAGCCAGACCTCGGGCTCCGCGGACTCGGTGCCTCCGGCACGGTCGCTGTCGCGGCTGGCGCGGTCGGCGTTGTCGCCGCGGGCCGCGGCGTCCTGGTTGACGGCCGAGGCGGCCTTGAGCTCGTCGAGGACCGACGGGCTGACGCTCTTGGCGTCCGGCAGGGCGCCGGCGCCGATCGCGACGATGCCGGCGCCGACGAACGCGGTGGTGACCACCGCTGCGTAGCGGCTACGCGGGGGGGTGGGTACGCGGCGGCGACCGCGATATCGATCGGGCTCAGACGACAGGCGCTGGCGCACGCACACCCTCCGTTGTCGGGGATCCGAAGCGGCTTCCTCGACGCCCGTGAAGCTCGGGTGAACGCCGGCTGGCCGCGTCGTCACCCGTCCGTGGACCTGATGACAACCGTGGACACGTTAGCCAACCACCAGTCCCGTCACAAGCCGAAGCGCCGAATTGCTACCGCGTTCTGTCCCTTTCCGTCCGTGATTGTCATGGGTCGTACCCCTCGAACGGTGCCCCCTTAACTGCCCGTTCGTCGCGCAGGGTGACCGAACGGCGGAGTCGTCCGGCTTGACGACGAGGGCTGGCGCGGTCCGCCGTACCGGCACCGACGGGAGTCCGGCCGGGTTCGTGCGCGTGAGGTTCGCCGCCCGGATTTCCCGGGCAGGGTCGGGCGGGTTACCGTTCGTTCAGTGAAGCCGCGGAGCCGGTGAAAGGGATGCGCTGATGAGCTCTCGTGTACGGGTCGTCGTCGCCAAGCCGGGCCTGGACGGCCACGACCGTGGTGCAAAGGTCGTCGCGCGTGCCCTGCGGGACGCCGGCATGGAGGTCATCTACACCGGCCTGCACCAGACCCCGGAGCAGATCGTGGAGACCGCGATCCAGGAGGACGCCGACGCGGTCGGACTCTCCGTGCTGTCCGGGGCGCACATGACGCTGTTCCGGCGGGTGGTGGAGCTGCTCGGTGAGCGCGACGCCCGCGACATCGTCGTGTTCGGCGGCGGCATCATTCCCGACGCCGACATCCCGGAGCTCCAGCGGCTCGGGGTCGCCAAGATCTTCACGCCGGGCGCGACGACCCAGTCGATCGTCGAGTGGGTCCGGCAGAACGTCGCCCAGCCGGTCGCCTGACGGCGGCCGCGGGCTCGGGGCCGCTCGGCGGCCGAATCCGGACAGGGGGAGGGGCCGGACGCACCCCTCACACGTCCGGCCCCTCTATGCACGATGCCCCGCCGCCACCCCTCGACCGACAGGGCATCGGCCGCTCCCGTCGCCGCGCTGCATCAGCGCTCCGACACCTGACTCAACGACGCCCCCACGGACGGGTTACGCGCCCCCGGCAACATCGCCCGGACGGCTGACATCGGGCCGAAGTCGCGGAAAGGCCGCGCGAACACCGCCGATTGTGCATTACCACACAACGTGCACCCGCTCGGTTGCCGGCGGTGTCCACCTCGCTAGGCTGCGCCCAATGGCCTGTTTCGAGTGATGACAGGCGTCAAACTGTTTTCCATAACGCTGGTGGCGGCGCGACGGCGCGCCGCGGAGACGGGACGGGACGCGCAAACGTGGACCTGTACGAGTACCAGGGGCGGGACCTGTTCGAACGGCACGGCTTGCCCGTGCTCGCCGGCGGCGTCGCCACGACCCCGGAGGAGGCCCGCGCGATCGCCGAACGCCTCGGCGGTCGGGTGGTCGTCAAGGCGCAGGTGAAGGTCGGTGGCCGAGGCAAGGCCGGCGGCGTGAAGCTGGCCGAGGGCGCCGAGGAGACGGTGGCCCGCGCCACCGACATCCTGGGCATGGACATCAAGGGCCACACCGTCCACAAGGTCATGATCACGGTGACCGCGGACGTGGCCGAGGAGTACTACTTCTCCTACCTGCTCGACCGGGCGAACCGCACCTTCCTCTGCATCGCCAGCGTCGCCGGCGGCATGGACATCGAGCAGGTCGCCGCCGAGACCCCGGAGAAGGTCGTCAAGGCCCCGATCGACGCCAACACCGGCGTCGACGAGGCGAAGGCGCGCGAGATCGTCACCGCCGCCAACTTCCCGGCCGAGGTCGCGGACCAGGTCGTCGAGGCCGCCGTGGGGCTGTGGAAGGCCTTCGTCGCCGAGGACGCCACGCTGGTCGAGGTGAACCCGCTGGCCAAGACCGGCGAGGGCAAGCTGCTGCTGCTCGACGCCAAGGTCACCCTCGACGAGAACGCCGGGTTCCGGCACCCGGACCACGAGGCGCTTGTCGACCAGGCCGCGGTGGACCCGCTGGAGCAGGCCGCCAAGGAGAAGGACCTCAACTACGTCAAGCTCGACGGCGAGGTCGGGATCATCGGCAACGGCGCCGGCCTGGTCATGTCGACCCTCGACGTGGTCGCGTACGCCGGTGAGCGGCACGGCGGCGTCAAGCCGGCCAACTTCCTCGACATCGGCGGTGGCGCGAGCGCCGCCGTGATGGCGAACGGGCTGGAGATCGTCCTGTCCGACCCGTCGGTGAAGAGCGTCTTCGTCAACGTCTTCGGCGGCATCACCGCCTGCGACGAGGTCGCCAACGGCATCGTGCAGGCGCTGGCCCTGCTCGAGCAGCGCGGCGAGCAGGTCACCAAGCCGCTGGTCGTCCGCCTCGACGGCAACAACGCCGAGGCCGGCCGGGCGATTCTCGACGGCGCGAACAACCCGCTGGTCCAGCGGGTCGACACGATGGATGGCGCGGCCGAGCGGGCCGCCGAGCTGGCGGCTGCGGGGGTCTGACAATGGCTATCTGGCTGACCAAGGACTCGAAGGTCATCGTCCAGGGGATGACCGGTTCCGAGGGTTCCAAGCACACCCGGCGGATGCTCGCCGCGGGCACCAACGTCGTCGGCGGCGTCAACCCGCGCAAGGCGGGCCAGACGGTCGACTTCGACGGCACCGAGCTGCCGGTCTTCGCCAGCGTCGCGGACGCGATGGCGCAGACCGGTGCGGACGTGACCGTGATCTTCGTACCGCCGCAGTTCACCAAGGGCGCGGTGGTCGAGGCGATCGACGCCGGGATCGACCTGGCCGTGGTGATCACCGAGGGCGTGCCGGTGCACGACACCGCCGCGTTCTGGGCGTACAACGTCGCCAAGGGGGAGCGGACCCGGATCATCGGTCCGAACTGCCCGGGCATCGCCTCGCCGGGCGCCTCCAACGCCGGCATCATCCCGGCCGACATCACCGGCACCGGCCGCATCGGCCTGGTCAGCAAGAGCGGCACGCTGACCTACCAGATGATGTACGAGCTGCGCGACATCGGCTTCTCGACCTGCGTCGGCATCGGCGGTGACCCGATCATCGGCACCACCCACATCGACGCGCTCGCCGCGTTCGAGGCCGACCCGGAGACCGACGCGATCGTCATGATCGGTGAGATCGGTGGCGACGCCGAGGAGCGGGCCGCCGAGTTCATCAAGGCGAACGTGACCAAGCCGGTCGTCGGCTACATCGCCGGCTTCACCGCGCCGCCCGGCAAGACCATGGGCCACGCCGGTGCGATCATCTCCGGCTCGGCGGGCACCGCCGAGGCCAAGAAGGACGCGCTGGAGGCGGTCGGCGTCAAGGTCGGCAAGACCCCGACCGAGACCGCCAAGCTCATGCGGGAGATCATGTCCGCGGGCTGAGCCCGAGCGACGTACGACCGGAGGGCCGACCGTTCGCGGTCGGCCCTTCGCCGTCGTGACGCGGCGGCCCCGGTCGCCGTGGCGCGGGCGGCCTCAGTCGTTGTAGAGCGGGTAGTTGCCGCCGGCCCAGAGGACGCCGCTGCCGATGATGTTGAGTACGCCGAACGCGATCGCCAGGTAGCCGAGCACGGGCGACTGGCCGAAGCGCTTGGCGTCCCGGATCGACAGGTAACCGAAGACGATCCCCAGGATGCCGCAGCAGAGCAGGCCGAGGATGATGCCGAGCACGCCCCACAGCGTCGTGCGGTCGCGACCGGCCGCGGACGGCGCGCTGAAGCGTGAAAGTCTTGACGAGCTTCTTCTTCGGAGGCATGTCTCTTCCTGGGGCTTGGAACTGGGAAAGGTGCCGGCCGCAGGCGCGCACG